>JBAXGL010000102.1:0-9370 GCA_037139375.1 Bacteroidales bacterium
ACAAATATACAAATTATTTCGGAATGAAAGAGCTGAATTTAAAGGTTATTCTGCTTTCTCTAGTATAAACAAAGGCGTTTGCTCTTTGTATTTGGCATTCTGAAAGCTTCTTTTCCCTTTCTTGTCAACAGTGCCTTTCACCGTTCCGATGATGTTGAACGAAAATCGTGCTCTTTTCATTTTAGAAAGCATATTTTGGTCAATTTTTAGGTAGACTGTTTTCTCAGTTTCGCCTGGTTGAACGGTTACGGCATCCATGGTAATGTGTTTGATTTTGCGGTTTAAGTTCAGTTCTATGGGCTCGGTAAATGTTTCTCCACCGTTAATTCGAACCACCAGGGGAAGAATGGTATCGGTAGCAGCAATGACAATGGGTTTCGACAGATGAGATTCAATCTCTTTCGATAAATGGAGCGAGAAAGGCGAAGCGGGAATGACCTCGGCTACTAAACCGGCAGCGATGATATGATGCGTATAATAGAATGCCTGCATCATATTGTCAGCCGCTACGGCAGATTGCATCGTCGTTTCTTGGTTTTTCCCTTTCAATTGCGCCTGTGTTTCGATATCGAGCGACAACTCCTCTTCTTTTGCATTTTCGGGTGCAGTAATGGATATTTCCCACACTTTACTCCCTACCTGAGACTGGAGATTGCTTACCAGAAAGCCTTTAGGTAATCCTTTGATGGTGATATCTAACGGTGGTACAAATTTTTCACTCGTCGAAATATCCAAACGCAAGATGGCGGTGCTTCCTTTTTGAATTGAAAGATTGGCTGGTGAAACAAAAACTTCGTAAGTTGGGATGCTTTTTTTGCGTTCGATCAGGTAAAAGTAGTCTTTCCCAAAATTCCCCAAAACATCTTCTACCTCTACCGAGTAAAAACCAGCTTCGGTAGCTTTGTATTTCAACACAGGGTCGGCATGGTGTGTCATCAATCCCTGAGTGGGGTCTTCCACATCGTCCGAGACAAGTAAAACCTTTCCATTGGCATCGCGCAGTGTCATCTTTGCATCGAGCAAAGAGCCTATTCGACGCGCTTTAACTTCAATTGCGATGTTTTCGTTTTTATCTATAAACAGCGGGTATGTTTTGATTTGATAAGGTGTAGTGATAGAGTCGAACAATGCGGTTTCGGAAGTGAGCTCGACCTTTTTCGATGGAGAGAGATTCAAGTCGGTGCCTGTTTCTACACCCAAAAATGGAATCGGATTCGAAATATAGTCGTTCAATCCATTCGCAGTTAATTCTAAAAGACCGGCTTTGGTTGGTTTAAAGGTCGCAGTGTTTGATTTGAGGTTTACCCCTTTTAGTGTGATTTTCGCCTTTTTGCCAACACGTCCAACGCAAGGATAGGCATAATCTAAATGGGGTATCTCACCCAGATTGAGGCGGTAATTAAAATCTTCACGTCCGCGATAAATTGCATCGTGTATGGCAAGGGTATAGATATCTGTGCGGGGAATAGTTGCGATGATGACTGGATCAACTGAGTTGTGGTAATCGTCGTTGTAGGCAACCTCATTCCCTTTGCTGTCTGTGATGCGAATCACCGACTGAAACCAACCCGGTACAGCATCTGCAATGTATGGAACCAACGTACGCGCTTTCACTTCGGCTACGAGATTCATCCCTTTTGTGGCTTCAAACGAATAGTAATCCACTTCGCCTGGCAAAATCTGTCCGCAGAGTGTGACAGGTAGTTTGTCGATGTGATTGGGTTGGCTTATGGACGATTTCGTCTGCTCTAACAGATTAGGATATTGTCCGACTTCAAAATTTAATTTATTCGAAACACCTGCTGGAGATTCTAATCTTAAATCGCGCAGTCCAGGTGTAGCATTCTTGTCGATAGTCACTTGCACTGTTATTTTGTCTGCTAATTGCGGACTGCTTTGGTCGTCGAGTTTACCTTGATTTTTGCCTTTTTTCTTTTTCGTTTGTTCAGCGGTTTTGTTGGCTGAGATTAACGCAGCTTTCACGCCACTGCCACTCACCACCACACCGGTAGCATTGGCAAGGTTGAGACCTCCAATTTCAATTTCCACACTGGTGCCCAGCTCTCCACCAGCCGGATAGATGTAGCCGATGGTTAGCTTTTGTGCATTAACAAAAGTAAAAGAGACTAACAGACAGAATATAACAAATGATATGCGCTTCATAAGGAGAATCGGTTTGGGTTTATTTTTTCAAATTAATCAATTCATAGAGCAATCCGTTGCTCTGCTTTTCTTTGCCCAACGAAGGTAGAATAGGGATTTGACCTTTCGACAGGTGCGGCAGTGTTCCCTGCGGATTGATACCCATCAAGAGATAGATAGTGCCAATGAGGTCGCAAGGATATACTTTGCGCTCAGTGATGTTTTCGCCTGTTTTGTCTGTGGCACCCAACACTTTACCCGGAATGAAACCACCTCCGGCTACCAGGTAAGAGAATGCTTGCCCGAAGTGACCACGACCGCCATTCCAAGGAGCTTCCCACAACACTTTGGGCGTTCTTCCGAATTCGCCACCACAAAGCACAATGGTATTTGTGAGCAACCCTTTCGCATCTAAGTCTGACAACAATGCCGAAAGCGCCTGATCGAGTTCGGGTAACATGATATTCATGCGTTGAAAATGGCTTTTGTGTGTATCCCAACCTGTGGTGCGCACGTTAATAAATGGCACGCCAGCTTCCACCAGTTTGCGGGCAACTAAGCAGGATTGACCGATTCGGGTCATGCCATATCGTTCGCGCATCTCTTTCGTTTCGGTGGAGAGGTCGAATACCTGACGTGCTTTGCCGAAGATCAGTTCGTTGTTTTTCTTACGTAAAGAATCTACTAAATTGGCGTAGCTGCTGTTTTGGAATAGTTGGTTCGAATGCTCGAAACCGTCAAGCAATTGGAGGCGATTATTGAGGCGTTCAAGTGATACCATTCGGTTGACAATGCCATCTACGTCGAACGATGAATTCTCGGGAGCACCTCCTGTGTCGAACGATTTGTAGTCATTTCCTAAGAATCCGCCTTCGTTGAAGCGGGTATTTGCGCCAGTCAGTGAAATGTAGGGCGGAATAATGCCTTTATAACTTTCTCTCTTGAGGTATGAAATGACAGAGCCATACGAGGGGTAAACTACTGAGCCAGCACTCAAATCACCAGTTATCATAGCATAGTGCCCCGTTTCGTGACCGAAAGAGCCGTGTGTCATACTTCTGATTAAACTGTATTTGTCTGCCATTTTGGCTAACAACGGTAGTTTCTGCCCGATAAATGTTCCAGGCACATTCGTCTCGATGGCTTCTTTGTAATTTCCCCAGTAATCGCGCGACGATTCGGGTTTGGGGTCAAAAGTATCTGTTTGTGAGGGACCGCCATCGAGGTAGATAAGGATCACAGACTTTGCTTGTTGAGCCATTGAACTCAATGAACACACAAAAAATGCTAATATGAAGAGTTTGTTTTTCATTTCGGTTCTTAGATCAATGGTTATACAAAAATTCGGTGCTGTTGATGTAAGTCCACAGTATATCTGTCGCCAAATCGCGCAACTTCAGGTTGTTCTTCTCGCCATAAGAGGTGAACATTGCAATCTCTTGCGGAGTGGGGTAGCGCGATAGCGTAATCAATGAAATGGACTTACAGAGTTCTGCTGCATCTTTCGTTTTGGCACAAAGTTGATTCAACTTTTCACTTCGCTTTATATTTCCCTCAAGTTCTACAGAGTTTGTCAAATAGAGCAGTTGCCGTGAGGTCAGTTTATTCGAACGTTGACTTTCGAGTGAAACATCGCGCGAAACACGACCAAATAATTCAAGGGTAGTACTCGATACTGTGGCATCGCCCAAATCGCGCGAACGAGTGCCTTCTGGATAAAAGGTAAACGGCTCGGGCACACGGCTTTTGTAGGTTTCAGATATTCCGGTTAAATCGGCAAGTGCATCGATCATCACCTCTGCTTGTAGTCGTTGCGGTACATATGAGCCACGAGGAGCTGCTTCGCTCTGAAATGCATCGGAGTTGACAATCAGCCTCAGAAGAGCTTTCATGTCGAATCCCGATTCTGTAAATTGTTTGGTCAGAAAATCGAGCAACGGTTTGTTGGTTGGTGGATTGTCTTTTCGCCAGTCGTCGGGTTCGTTCACAATACCACGACCAATCATCCAATACCACAAACGGTTTGCCATCACGCTCGCAAATCGGGTGTTGTCTTTACTTGTCAACCAGTTTACATAAGGCACACGCCAGTCTGTATTCTCATCCAGTGTAATCTCTTTGTTGTCGAATAGCTGAACGCTGTTTTTCAACGGATAAGTACGCACATCCACATACACAATCTCTTCCTTCCACTCTTTGGTGCTTTTGTATTTGATTTGCGAAAAGCATACCTGACCATCGTCGAGCGGTAGTCGACTACCGAGAAAAAGCAGATTGATGTTGTTGTAGATATTCTCGGGGGTGCGTTTCAAGAAAGCACGGTAGAAGTTGACTGCCGGTGCACGAAAATTACTGCCTTTCGACAACAATAGTTCGCTCACGAATTGGTTGTAGGGTGTATTGTCCGCAATTTTCTCGTAGAGCCAACGGTCGTATGCTTGCACCCCGTTTGGCCAAAGGTTGCTTGGGAACTCCGATTTGATGCGAAGAATATCGCCCCAACGCATAGCGATATAGCGTACATACTCTTCTGAGTTGAGTATTTCATCAATTATCACCGCTCGTTTCTGAGGATTGGTCGAACGTAGAAATTCGACTGTTCTTTCTTTTTCGGGTAGCCGGCCAGTGAGCGTGAGGTAAAGGCGACGCACAAAAACCTCATCAGAACACACGTTTTGATTTTTCTCTACGATATAGCGATCTATTTCATTTGCCTGAGAATAGTTGATACTCAGAAAAAACAGGGTTAATAAAAGGAGTTTCTTCATCAGATTTATTACTTAATATAATCGTTGAGTTAAGAGCAAGATTTGCAAAATTGTATTTCTTAACCTGAGTTTGGGATAATAGTTTATTTTATAATTTTATAACTGCTTAAAAATAAGGTGATAAGGTTTTATTGAGACTCATTTATATGGCTACTAAGGTTAGAAAAGTTAGCAAATAAGGTCTTAACCTTAGTAGAAAATGAAATATACATTTACCTCAACCTTATTACCTTATTGATAATTATTCAATTGTATGCTTTCTTATCCCGAACTCAGGTTCTTAATCAAGTTGATTCAGAATCATTTAGTTCAAAGATGTTTAATTTAGGTTGCAATCGCTTCAATCTCAAGCAACAACTCTTTTCGGCAAATTTCAGCTTGTAGGTAGACAGCTGGTCGACCTTTCCAATGATTGTCTATTACTTGTCTAATGGCTTCCATATCTTCCCAATGTTTTAGATAAACACGCAGATTTGTAATATTCAATCCAGACTTACACGCAACACCTTGTCTATTCAGATTTTCGGTTGAAATCAGTCGTTCTATGTTTTCGATGGTTTGCAGCGTCTGCTGTGAAGCATCTACTTCTGCCATGCTCTTTTCGCCTCGAATGGCAGCCGTGCCCGACACAAAGCAGATGGTGCCTGATTCGGTTTGAACAACTTTAGCGCGCTCAAATTTGGGTGTGAGTTTGGGTGTTTTTGATTCGCCAATGAGCTGGTCGACAGAATAGGCAAAAGCGGGTATTTGCAATGGGTTATCTATTGGAATAATCTGCGTAGTCGCGCTAGATGCTACGGCAATAAGGCTCACCACCACACCGTTGCAACACATTCCGATGCCGGTGGCGGCGGGGTATCCGTGTTTCCAGAATGTCTTTTCATAGAAATGCGCTCTAGCATCGTTGAATGCTTGATAATTTTGACAATGGTCTGTCATTTCGGTGATGCGACCAATGTAATTCCACTGACGCACAATGTTTTGAATAGGGATGTTTTCGGATGAAAGGATTGATTCTATTTTGCGAAATGCCACATTTGCTTGCTGTTCTACAGAATCAGTAAAATTGTCACCACAAACTCCTTCCACCATCAGAAAACGTGTTTTGTCGAATTCCCACAAGGCATAGCGCACATTGTGCAACGATTTGTACTGAACCGTTGTTGATGCCTTATCGTCTTTGAGATAGGTCACTTCCATCGCCATCTCATCGGCCGTCTGAAGAGGTTGTGCAACGTAGGTAATTAAAGGAGATTCCGATGAGAAGTATGAGTTTATCGCCGCTTTGATAACGGCTAATTCGGTGAAATAGCGAACTTCATTCGTTGTTCCAAAAAAAGTGAGACTGATGATGTTGGCTTTATTCGAAAGTTGAGAAATTAAGTCGTCTATCCTTGATCGAAAAGAAGCTTGAATAGTTTGGTAGTAGCAACAGCACAACGTGTTCATCATGGTTTATGTCTTGTGGAGAGTTTTATACGCATTTAGACTTTGGCTTTTCGCAAAGGTTTAACGTATTATGAATAAAACACTACCGGCATTAGATATTAAACTGATTTGAGAATAAAGAACAAAGAACAAAGAGTAAAGATTAGAACTGATTCATTGTGTACGTTTCCACAAAATAAGTTTTGCCGTCACTTTTTTAGTAACGGTAATAATGAATCATTTGCACATTAAAACGTTTCTTACTTCCAACGTTCCAAACGTTTCAATCCGCGCGAATAGAGCCATGCCATAAAGCTAGAATGACCGCCTTCTTTCATTTTGATGCGGCAATGTTCTTGAAACTCCTTTACTGTACCATGAAAAGTGAAATCACCATTTTGATAGCAATAGCTGCAATACTTTTCGGTTTTGCTACCATCGGCATTTGTGCCGCCTCCTTGTGGATCTTTGCTTAGGGGCATACCGCAACTCTGACACATCGCTTTTGAACTCATAGTTTCTAAATTTTAAGAAGATTAATCGTTATGTTTTTGATAGACTTTACTTCTGCATTACTTAGTTTGCTCAATTTTCTTATTGCCAAATAAATCGTGAGGTTTCTGACTAAATCTGTCATTCATCAGGTAGACTAGCAGAAAGATGAATGCCACAAAAGCCAGAACTACCAGCAATTGACTACCAGACGTTTTTTGAATATCCTGTTTGTTTTTCACATCACACACTTCGCCTGGGCAGTATTGTACTTTATCTTTGAAAAACAGCGGGTAAAACTTACATCCTAAACAGATGCCAAATGCTGATTCGAAAAATAGAAATATCAAGCAAATCAGGCAGATAATGCCAGTGATTACGCTAAACGCATTGACGATGATGAAAAAATAGAACATGGTAGCAGACAATACTACTCCGATAATCCACGCAAACTTTTTTTGTGGTGCTCCCACATACTCGGGTGTTTGATTGCTTACAATCAAGCGTGCCAAAATCAGAATTGGCGAAAATCGGGGGTTGATGAATACGCGTATCAAGAAATCTGTGAGAAACAGTGTGATAATGTATTTTATAGGCACAAAGTTCCCATTAAACAAAATAAACATCAGCGAAAGAAATGTAGCCAAAAATAGCATTCCAGCTCCTGCTCGTATCTCACGCTCGTTCAACACTGGTATTTCATACCCTTCTACTTGTTCACCGAATTGAATTAACTTTTTCATTTTTAGTTTCTGTTTTAGTGAAATCAATATGAATGTTTTAGTCTGGCATTAGGCGCAAATGAATATCAGCAACTAATTTAGATAATCAAAATTAATCATTATTGATGAAATAGCAATAGTCTGGCTGATTTTGTAGTTTTAAAAATAGTGATTGAGGCAAAAGGGTTGATGGATTTATAATCGAACAGAAAATAGTATGTTTGTAGTGGGCATACGACAATCTTTGGATGATTTCAAAAAACCAAAAACCTTATAACGTTGTTTCTAGTTCGTAATAACATTCAAAAACTAAACAATTATGCAAACACAAACGCCAGAAATAATAGAACAAAAAGTTCGTGAACTGATTCTCAAAAAACTCTATGCCAAAGTAGAAGAGGAGAAGTTGCTGACAAGTTCGTCGGATATTCAGCTGCTAATCGATGATATCGTACTGCTTGCTCAGTCGGATAATGACATTTATCAAGCCCTGGGTTTTGAACTTGAAGATGAGTCGCGCCGCATAGATTTAGAAGTGGTGGCTGCCGAATATGCGCCTGAAGTAGCGGCGTACTCTTTTTATCTTGATGCCATGAAAACAGAAACCAACGAAGAAGATATTTACGATGGGGTGTTTTTGGCACTCAACTCCGATACAAAACTGATGGAGCGACGCTTACACCAATTGATGATGCAATCGCTTTCGGGTAGAGTGTCTGAAGTGGATGCCAATGCTCTTGGGGTCGAACGGTGGGCGCTCATCAGCAATTTTGCCAATCAAGTGAAGTTGATTGCATCGCACGAATCTATTGCCGAAGCGGTGGAGGAGGCTTATGCCGAATATTCTACACATCCCGAATTGAGTCTGATCAGCAAGGCGGATATTGAGCGAGAGTTTAACCGATTTGCGCCGTTGGCTGTCAACGAAATAAATGCCTATAAATTGGCGTTGGAAATCAGTCACCAAAGTGCCGATCTAAATATGGTGCTAGCGATGGTGCAGCAACTGTTGAGGGTGGAGTAGTCTGATTGAATGCTAAGTCCAAATAGATTTTATGATAGGTCAGACTGCCGAATGAAACCTTGTTCTGGTTTCTACATTTTTGTAAGATTTAGATTTAGAGGTAAATTCTAATTTGTTGAATAAGAAATACTTATAATTTTGGCACGAATCTTGAATGTATTTCTGAAACATTAAACCATATCGGATATGACACCCACAGAAATGATTGAACTCGAGAAAGCCATCAACAAAGCAAAATTCAAATTGATGCAAAAGGCAGGAGCATTGCACGACCTTATCGAAGACCGTTTGCTCGACGAATTTGAAGATATTCCGACATTCGCCGAAGCTACTTACTTGGCTGCTAAAGAGTGGAATGCACTAAAGGAGCAGTTGAATGCTGTAAAATAGGATCTGTTCAAAAGCTCAGCAGCAATATATAATATTTGTCCAATGATTCAATATTCCGCCTTCCGCGGGACTTACTTTTGACCTCACCCTAAATCCCTCTCCAAAAGAGAGGGACTTGAAGAGTACCTTGATTAACAACAAATGGAGTGAAGCGAACATCCCGAGTATTGGGGAAATGCTTCATCGAAAAGAACTCACTTGCTCGCCCATAGAGCATTTGTTTGATTGGCGTAAATTTGTTGATGGGCTACTCACTCGGCAGCTTTTCGATAGTTTGGTATTTGTGTTTGTCCCCACTGGGACTTGCGTTGTAGCAGTTGTTATTTAGTTATTGCAGATGCAACGAAATTTATGGGAAAATGGAATATATTACCTCTACCTGCTTGATTAGATCAGCCTCTTCC
>JBAXGL010000103.1:0-9365 GCA_037139375.1 Bacteroidales bacterium
TTCTTCGTCGGTTATCTGTTTATCGCGAACGTGCTGCTGCCGCTCTACTACAGATTGAACCTGACGTCTATTTACACCTATCTTCGGGAGCGAATCGGGATGCGTGCCTATAAAACCGGCGCTTCGTTTTTCTTGCTTTCGCGCACCATCGGAGCAGCAGTTCGCATCTATCTGGTGGCGCTTATTCTGCAAGCTTTTGTGTACGATCCGTGGGGAATTCCGTTTTATGTGAATGTGATTATCAATCTGCTGTTGATTTTCCTCTACACCTTTCGGAGCGGCATCAAAACCATTATCTGGACAGACACACTGCAAGCGTTGTGTATGATTACGATGCTTATTCTAATCATCCGACAAATTTCGTTGCACCTGAACCTCGATTTCAACGGCATTGTACAAGCGGTCAGGACACACGAACACAGTCGCATCTTCGTGTTCGACGACTGGCAATCGAAGCAAAACTTTTTCAAACAGTTTTTTAGCGGCATCTTCATCACCATCGTAATGACGGGGCTCGACCAAGATATGATGCAGAAAAACCTCACCTGCCGCACCCTCAAAGAGGCAAAACGCAACATGTACAGCTACGGATTTGCGTTTATTCCAATCAACTTTCTGTTCTTGACATTGGGGATTTTGCTGCTGATGCTTGCTCAACAAACCGGAACCACGCTGCCCGAATCGAGCGATCAAATTCTGCCACTGTTTGCCACAAACGGCATGTTGGGCACTCCTGTGTTGATTTTCTTCACACTCGGCATCATCGCCGCATCGTTTGCCAGTGCCGACTCTGCTATTGCTGCACTCACCACATCGACCTGCATCGACATTCTGAATATTGAACAATATCCGGCTGAGAAAGCAAAACGAATTCGCATCAGGACACATTTCTTGATAACTTTGTTAGTCGTGATTATTATTCTGATAGTAAAAGAGATTAACAGCAAAAGCGTCATCGATGCCATCTACACCATTGCAGCCTATACTTATGGTCCGTTGCTAGGGCTTTTCGCCTTTGGCATGGTCACCAAACGGATGACTCGCGACCGATTCACACCTTACATTTGCATTGCATCGCCCCTATTGGCGTATGCACTCGACTACACGATTCAACGCTACACCGGATATAAATTCGGATACGAGATACTAATGATAAACGGATTGATTACCTTTGCCGGACTAATATTTTTCTCCTATGATTATAAAAGAGGCGAAATTCGCCATCAGTAACACCGACGTAAAGAAATGTCCTGACGGAAATATGCCTGAGTTTGCCTTTATCGGCCGCTCCAATGTAGGTAAATCGTCGCTCATCAATATGCTTACCAACCGCAAGGGATTGGCAATGACCTCTTCAACACCTGGCAAGACGATGCTTATCAACCACTTTATCATCAACAACGAGTGGTATTTGGTCGATTTGCCAGGCTATGGGTATGCTCGTCGTGGCAAAGATGGTCGTGAAAAACTACGTGAGATTATCGAAAACTACATTCTCGAACGTGAACAATTGACCAATCTGTTCGTACTCATTGACTCGCGCCTCGAACCTCAGAAAATTGATTTGGAATTTATGGAATGGTTGGGCGAATGCGGAGTTCCATTCTCCATTATTCTTACCAAAACAGATAAAGTAGGAAAAGGAATTCTGAAAAGTAACAGAAAAGCGTTCGAAGCTAAACTGCTAGAAACGTGGTTTGAATTGCCTCCAATATTCAATACTTCTGCGGAGAAATTTGAGGGGAAAGATGAGGTGCTCGATTATATCCAAAGCATTATCAAGACATTGAAATAAACTTATCGAAGAAGACGAAACTTTCTTGCTGTATTTCTATCTTTTGTGTTTTGGCTTAAAGGAATAGTTACACCAGCCTGAATAGCAGTATAAAATGGGTCAATAGGTATTAGCTGACGGTTTAGTCTGGTGTTTATCCCATCAAAAGCAAGAAAAACATTGATCCATTTCGGAGAAAAATTGAGTGCAAAGCCGAGTGTTCGCGGTTTGTTAGCAACAATCGAATAAGTCAAGGAAGAAGTCATCCAAGTAAATGGTTTTAGAGTAACTGCTCCTAAAAGCTCTGTAAATATCCGGTTTTCAATGTAGCGACTATTCCAAAGAGCGCCTACTAAAAGTTCACGATTTTCATCTTTCATCAGACTGTATTCTGCGCTCATATTCCATGTAGCGGGCAACTCTTGCAATTTATATTCATCTACGCCTATTTCTTCTTTGAATTTCACGAGCTTCAACGCATCCTTCTGAAGTGTTTCGAGTTGTGCTTTCAAGTCAAAATTAGTATAGTCCACATTTTGAAATCCATTAAAAGTGAAAGAATTGTCAGCAACACCTCTTTGCCATGATGTTCTACGCCAAGTCATAAAACCAAAATCGCTGAAGCTCAAACCAAGAGTTAACCCTTCAATATCCACAGGTTTATAAGTAGCCCCAAAATCAATAGAAATCCCATAACCTGAAGGTTTAAATCCAGACAAATTAAGGTTATAATTTCCAAAATCGAGATAACCATCCGCATCTTGCCCTAGGTGCATAAATTGCGAATTCAACAACATTTCACCTTTAGCTTGAGCATGCCAAGTCTGTTGAGATAAATCCACATCAAATTGTGAATAATTTATGTTTGCTGAAACCAAACCAGCCAAAAACTTAACCTTTCCACCCAAGCGCCATTGAGGATCAATATCTTGAGAATAGCCAATGGACATTTCACCAATATACGTATTACGAAAACTCATATCCTTCAAATCATAGTGATTTGCACTCCCAGCCATGCCAATTTTTGCCAAACGAAACAAATCAATGGGAAGATTCATATTCAGTTGTTCCTTGAGAGATAACCCAAAGGACCAAAATTCTGAGTTTTTACCATAAAAACCTACTGAAATAAGATTATTGTTAGATTCTTGAGAGAAAAAATTATTGGCTTGTAACGAATTGATAAATTCAGAAGAACTAACAGAAGGGTGCATAAAAGTAACCAAACCCGCATCAGTTGGAAAAAGAAAAGATGAAAGACCTAAATTTGAAGAGATTGAAAACTGTGAACTGCCCATAAATGGAACAGATACATAGCCATATTCAGGAGCAAACGAGGCATTACTTCGATGTGACAAACTCCATTTATCCATAAAATAGAGCGAATTCAAAGTCTGTGCAGACATTGAAAGTAATAAATTTATATAAATGTAAAGGGTGATTGCTTTTCTCTTATTCATTCAATTATCTTCAAAGAAAAATGTACAAAACAGTATTGTGCATTCAATTATTAAATTCAGGGTTAAACTCTATTTATTAAAATCAACAGTTATTCCTTTTGGTATAAGAACTTTCAAATCTACACCAAAATACTGATCTGGACGAAGAGGTAAACCTGCTACGGTAGTATTTTTGTTTGCTGACACAGATGCTACAAAGCCATCTAATTTAGCTAAGGACCCCAATTCTATCTCCTTCACTTCAATGAATTGTTTTGTCTTTTGTGCAGATCCGTCTGCGTTTCCCGCTTTTATTTTACTAATCGTCGAAATTGACAATCCATTAATCACTTGTTTATGAATATCAAGCGGTTTAATATCCAGATTCAACTCCAACGGTATTTGATTTTCGACTTCAATTAATAAATCAATTTTCTTAGAATAAGTAATGAACTGAATAAGTTTGCTTTGAATATCGAAAATCGTATCTTGGTGTGCTATTTTAAAGTCTGCACCAAAATCTAAAGGAACGTGAACCTCATAATTCACATTCAGTTGATTCTTTTGTGCCATCAAATCTATTTTATGATGATCTCCTGTTACAACTGGCGTCAATTTTACATCCATTTCATCAGGTATTTTCTTCAAAAAATTCACCAGATTAGGAACCAATATAGGTTGATATCCTGATGAAATTCCATCCGCAGATCGTGCAAGCCAAAACTGACTCGAAGTGGGCAATCCAATATTTGTAGCAGCTGCTATCGAAACATTTGTATTGATGATTGCATCCGTCAGCACAACGCCACTCCGCTTAGGGGTCATTGTTAAAGCCACATCAACAGGAATTCCCATCGTATTTCCAGCTTTTATCATAATAACTGGGTTAGAAACGTCAAGCTTCACATTCTCATTCATTAGATAAGAAGGCATTCCCAATTGAATAGTTGAGCTATAAGGTTTGATTGTAGGTGAAAATTTCCCTTCAACTATACTCAAAGTGAGACTATCAATTGTTATACTCGGACTAATCTCTATCGTTCCCAGGTCTGAAGCTTTTAAATTTAGTCCAGTCTGTTTCAAATAAGCAGAACCAATTAAAGAGATTTGTTCATCTATATTGATAGAACCCTTGGTTAATAATACACCATCAGCACCAAAATCGAGCTTCTCAAGATCAAATGTTTTAATAAACCCTTCACTTACCTTAAAACCTCGGTTAAGAATAATCTCATTATTTGAATTGGTTGTACCCGCCACAAACTTAAGAAATGAGGGAAGCTTAATCGTATAATTTCTAAAAAAAAGAGAATCAATACTCGCTGGCATTCCGCTAATTGCCAATTTAAGTTGACAATGCACTGGAGATGTTAATGTTGCAGAATAGACTTTCAACACTTCATTTGATACGAATTTATTTATTTTAATATCCGTAATCTGATCAGGTATCTTTTTTACGATCTCACGTGTCACCAGCGATGCATTATCAATTTCAATTGTACTCGATGAAAATGAGAACTTATATTTTTTGTTACTCATAGCTTCCACCTGAGAATTATTTACAGAAGTTGGCGATAATTTAAACCCAGTTAATTTATAAGAAATATCTTCATTAAACGACAAATCACCTCCTGTGTCTGGGATATTTTGGTTAAACACAGCACCGGTAAGGTAAATCTTATGGTCGCTAAAAAGCTGATTAAAGGGTATCTTATAGATATTCGTTACAGGATCTAAACCTATTGTTCGCTTAAATCGCATTATTTTGGGAAGCTGGATTTCGCACGTACCAGCAGAAATCACAAATGGCGAAATTCCAGGGTCTTGTATTCCTATTTGAAGATAAGCTCCATCTTTAAAATTGACTGAAGATATTGAAGCAACATCTCTTGAAACTGTAGTGATCGTTGAATTTAAATGATAAGTTCCGTAATTATCTGCTATATCAATAGCATTCGTCTCCACACCTAAATCAGAAATGAGTGGCTCTGAAACAATTTTCACATCAATTTCCACATTTTTTCCAGCAATTTTAGCTAAATCATCCGTTGCACCTTGAATTTCATATTTAAAATCGTATGGAATTTGACGTATATATGATAAAGCCCCACTTTGTAAAGTAGAACTTAAGTCAATATAATCAACTTTCAAGCGATATACAACCTCTGACACATTCGATGGTAGAGTAGCATTCTCTATAATAAAAGATGACCCACTAATTCTCGCTCCATTGCCTTCTGGCGACGACAAGGAATATTCTGAAGGAAAATCTACCTTGAAAGTTTGAATATTCTCGGTGCGACTTGTCAAACCTAAGCTATCCAAATGACTTCGATTAAATTTAATATAAATCCAATTATTCGTCAGATAAATTTTGTCTACTTTTTTGAGTTGAAGTGGGTATGCATCCAAACTCAATGATTGGTCGACAGTTCCATTCGCAGTGATGAGAATTGGATTAATTGTGTAAGCTATTCCTTTAGGAGATTTTGATTTGATATTGCGTTGAGAAATCAAGCTGGGAGTTGTAATAGAAATAGGATAAATGAATGGCTTTTCAAAATTAATTGGAAGAATCGATTTATTAATTTCGATATTTGGCACTGGAAATTGTGATTCTATTGAAAATCCGTTCATTTGAAATGACGGTAAAACAATATTAGTGAAACTCATTTCCACTTTCGGAATGACAGGAGGTGTTATATCAAAAGATATCGGTTTTATGGCATCTACATTTACAGTCAGAGAGTCTTTTTTTAGATATGAGTAACTTCCATCCGCACTTACATTTAACATGTCAATATTAGTCAATGCTTTGGATAAGTAGACGTTTTCAGTTTTACCAATAGGCAATGCCAAAGAATCACCACCAATAAGCATTTCAGTGTTTACACCTTTCGACAAATCATATTCGCTCTGAATACAAGATGTGATACTAAAAAAAGCAACAGCACAAGTTACATAAATCAGCAACTTTCTTCCCCGGATGTTCATATTAAAGACCCTAAAGCTCAAATAAAACAAGTTTCATAATTATGTTTACCGTAAAAGTAAACAATTTATCAATAAAAATCACTCTGTTTTACTAATTTAGGAGTTATTGTTTAATAAAATATAATTGATTCTGAATCTATTTCAGAGGTATAAACTTAATCCTTTATCAAATAAATGCAAAAAAACGACTACAATTTACTCATGCAATAAATATTTTATTACTTTTGCGCAACCGATTGCACAAATATACAATTAAATAACGAAATCCAATCATTTTAGTCTATAAAGTTATGAAAACAAATTACGAAATTCGCTATGCCTCGCATCCACAAGACGCCAAAGGCTACGACACTGCACGCTTACGTAAGGAGCATTTAGTCGAAAAATTATTTTCCGCCAATGAGGTCAATATGGTTTATAGCCTTTACGACAGAATGGTAGTGGGTGGTGCTCAACCTGTTGGAGAAGTAATTGCACTCGAAGCAATCGATCCGCTGAAAGCAAAATTCTTCCTACACCGTCGCGAGTTAGGCATTTTCAATGTTGGTGGAAAAGGAACGGTAACCGTTGGTCAAGAACAGTACGAATTAGATTACAAAGAAGCATTATACATAGGATCTGGCGACCGCGAAGTTACATTTCAAAGTGCGGATGACGCTTCACCTGCTAAATTCTATTTCAACTCCACTCCTGCTCATAAAAACTGCCCTGATCGAAAAATCACTAAGGCTGATGCACTTGTTATGGAACTTGGCTCGTTACAAACAGCTAACCACCGCAACATCAACAAAATGATGGTTCGTGAAGTACTAGAAACATGCCAACTGCAAATGGGAATGACAGAATTGCAAACAGGCAGCATTTGGAATACGATGCCGGCTCACATACACAGCCGTCGTATGGAAGCATACTTCTATTTCGAAGTGCCGGAAGGACAAGCCGTATGCCACTTTATGGGCGAACCAACTGAAACACGCCACATTTGGATGAAAGGCGACCAAGCTGTGATTTCACCAGAATGGTCAATTCACTCTGCGGCAGCAACCTACAACTATACCTTTATTTGGGGAATGGGTGGCGAAAATCTCGACTATTCTGATCAAGATTTTTTTAAGCACACAGACTTACGTTAAAAACTAGTATAACCATTATAAAAACAAGATTTATGTTACAAAGTTTTTTTTCACTCGAAGGCAAAATTGCCTTGATTACCGGAGCGACTCACGGTATCGGAATGGCATTGGCTGAAGCTTTGGCTGGAGCAGGTGCAAAAATTGTTTTCAACGATTTGAATCAAGACAGAATTGATGCTGCCATTAAAGAATACAAGACTAAAGGCATCGATGCTAAAGGTTATCTTTTCGATGTAACAGACGAAGCAGCAGTATATGCTGCTATTGCCAAAATCACTGAAGAAGTTGGTCAAATCGATATTTTAGTAAATAATGCAGGTATTATCAAACGAATCCCTGCGGTTGAAATGTCTGCTGCCGATTTCCGTCAGGTAATCGACATCGACCTAAATGGTCCATTCATCATGTCGAAAGCGGTTGCTCCAGGTATGATTGCTCAAAAATCTGGTAAAATCATCAATATTTGCTCTATGATGAGCGAGTTGGGACGCGAAACCGTATCTGCATATGCTGCAGCAAAAGGCGGTCTGAAAATGTTGACAAAGAATCTTGCCTGCGAATGGGCACAACACAACATTCAGGTAAACGGTATCGGTCCAGGCTACATAGCTACTTCACAGACTGCTCCTTTGCGCGAACCAGGTCACCCCTTTAACACCTTTATTGTAGGTCGCACACCTGCTGAACGTTGGGGAACTCCGGAAGATTTACAAGGACCTGCAATCTTCTTATCTTCAAGAGCTTCTGATTTCGTCAACGGACATGTACTTTACGTTGACGGTGGAATTCTTGCCTATCTTGGTAAATTACCTAGCTAAACAAAAAGACAAAATATATCAGTTACAAAGATGAAGTAATAATCTTTGTAACTGATTATTTATGGATAAGTAACCTCTGTCTAATTGGCGTTAGTTATAATCTGATTTAAAACACCTTACCTTCCGATGAAAAAACAAATCACACTACTTCTACTACTGTTTTCAACAATTCTTTGTGCTCAAAAGCTAACAGTAGTTGTTTCCAATCCGTCTAACTCTATTCGCGTGAATGAAACAGTTGAAATTCCGTGGAAAAAAGTAATCTCAACCCTAAATACAACTTCCAAAGACCACTTAGTGGTGATTGATTCTAAAGGCAAGGAATATCCGAGTCAAATAATATATGAAGGAAACAAAGAGCCCCAAAAACTGATTTTTCAAGTTTCAATGGACTCTCAGAAATCAATCACTTTAAAGATAAAAAAAGGCAGTCCCCAAAAATACGAGACTAAAACGTATGGTCGATTTGTGCCCGAAAGAAAAGACGACTATGCTTGGGAAAATGATCGTGTAGCATTTCGCATCTATGGACCAGCGCTTATAAAATCAGATGGGCCAAGCAACGGCATTGACGTTTGGTGCAAGCGCACGGACAAGATGATTGTCGATTTGCGTTACGAAAAAGAACTTTCAGGAAAAGGCACCTATCACACAGATTGGGGTGATGGATTGGATATGTACAAGGTCGGTCGCACTTTGGGCGCAGGTGCAATGGCTCCTTTTACAAATGACTCATTGTGGTTAGCGTCGAATTTTTCAACTCAAGAAACACTCGATAATGGACCTATTCGCACTACATTTCGATTGACATATCTTCCCTTTGATGTGAATGGGAAACTTGTTTCTGAAATTCGAACCATCTCTCTGGATGCTGGGTCGCAATTAAATAAAATCGTAGAGCAATATAGCAATGTCACTATTGCTATGACTGTTGCTGCAGGAATCGTAAAACGAGAAAAAGGCGACTCAATAGCTATAGACTTCAACAAAAAATATGCGATTTATTTTGAGCCTAAATCTAAAAAAGACGGAGTTATCTACCTCGCAATTGTTTCTGCTAATCCTTGGGGTGATATAAAATCAACACGAAACCATATTTTGGCAGCCACGAATTACTTACCAAATACTAAACTGGAGTATTATACCGGTTATGGTTGGAGTAAATGGGGTTTTCCTACACCCACTTCATGGGTTGAATACATAAAGG
>JBAXGL010000104.1:0-9309 GCA_037139375.1 Bacteroidales bacterium
TTCTCTGGTTGGAGTAGGTTGATTCTGTAATTGTTTTAGCGACTGCATCGCTTCCCGTGATTGTTCCCAATGATAAATATTTGGATTCGCTTCCCATTGTTCGTCTGTTATCCATTTAGGTTTTAGTATTTTCTTCATTTGTATTTCTTGGAATAGGAATGTTTGTTTTCTGAAACGCCTTTTTCATATGCTCTATTGCTTCTTTTGTCGATTGCTTTAGCGACCGTAATTCTTCTTCTGTCAATGGGACTACACGTGGATTATTCCAACGAACTGGAGAATCTGAATCCTTTTCGGAGTTGTTTTTCTTTTCCTTTTTCATTTCAAAAATAAGTTTTTACGGCAAATTCAAACTGGTTGATAAATATTTCTTTAAACCGCGATATGTTGTTTTGCTCGTAAAAGAGTAACATCGCTTTTTTATAATCTACAGAATCAACCGTTCTGAATGAAATGGGACAATATTTGTAGTTTGTCAAAATAGCATTGCTTACTATTCTGGCTGTTCTTTTGTTTCCGTCCATAAATGGTTGTATGTATGAAATCAAAACTAAAACCAACAATGCCTTTTCAAAGATGTTTTCTTTCTTGTTCGCTAATTTGCAGGTTGATTCAAGTGCTTCACGTATTTGAAATTCGTTGTCAAGCGGACGATAATTCGTACCGGAAATACCAACCCTGCGTTTTCTTAAGTTTTTGTCAACAGCCAATTCCTTAATAAGTAAACTATGTATGTCTTCTATCTTTGAAATAGTCAATGGAACTAAATAGTCCGGATTTTCGACAATAAAATCTATTGCATCTTTATGATTCAAAAGCATAATAGCTTCTTCTTTCGTTTTCCCGGCAGCTGTTTCTTTGTCTTTCAGCAATCTTTCCGTTTCGAGTAATGAATAAGTGTTTCCTTCAATCTGAGAAGATTTCCAACTTAAATCAATTGCAAGCCTTTCCAGCTCTTTTTTGTATTCAACCTCTGACAATTGAGATATGTTCTCAGTATATTTGTTTTGTAAATCAACCAGTTTTGAAAGTTCTGTGCCGGTGAAGATTTCACTTTTTTCTAATAATTCAAATATATCCAAATTGAACTCTCCTTTAATTTGTCTTTCGTCAATTTCCTTTTCATAGTAACTGTTTAAGTCAATTGAATACAATAATTCATAGGAGGGTGAAGTAAAATATCTTGTTCCTTTGCCTTTCCCTTCCGAAATTATGAACTTCTCAGAAAGAAGTTGAGATATCAGTCGCTTTACGGTTGCATAACTTATTGAAGCCGCAAATTCTTTATGGATCTCACCTGAAGAACAATTTGCATGGTTCTGAATGAAATTTAAAATTTCTATTTGTCTCATTTCTGTCATTATTGTATGTTTTATAGCTCACAAAGATATGAAATACGGCTCAATTATCACTATAAACGAGCTTTATTTTTTTTTAAATGAGCCATAACAATCAAGAAAGTTTATTTTTATTATTAAAGCGCAATGGCATTTATTAGTATTCAAACCCATATTTTTATTATTGCTTATTTTCATTTTGAGTATCTTTATTTGAATCAATACGATCTTTCCGAAACGCTTTTTTCAAATACTCTTTTGCTTCTTTTGTATGTTGCATGAGCGCCTGCATTTCATCTTTTGTCAATGGCACAGCTAAAGGGCTCTTCCCAAGTACAGGAGTTTTTTAATTCTTGTCGTTGTTCTTGTCGTTTTTCTGATTCTTTTCCATATTAATTCTAAATTTATAACTTACTGTCTGTTTAATAAATAATTATAATCTACAACCTCTTTTTCCCAACTAAACTTAGGTTCCGATACTTTTGAATCTATTAAATTCAACCAATTACCGCAACTCGCCTGTAAACCATTTATAGCGTTTGCATGTAACTTATCATTATTGCTTGCATAATCGGTTATAACATTAAAGAAAGCATAAGCTGTTTCACCCATATTCTCAGTATTTATATAGCGGTCGGAATACAATTCAATTTGTAAGATAAATTCATTGAGTTTTTCAAGAATTAATTTCCTTTTCTCTTCATTTTTCTCTTTCAGATTGAAATTGCGATTCAGTACCTTAGCTGCAAGCGGAACAAAGTATTTGCGTGCTAGATTAATTTTTACACTTTTTTTTGCATGTTGGATAAAATCATCTTCCAATCTTTTTAAATGACTTACATCGATATTAGTTATATCCATTCCTTTGAAGCTGGTTTTGGTATGCCTGAAATTTACAGAAACTGTGCCTTGTTCAAAGATTACTCCATTATCACATAACTTCCGGCAGAAACCAATATCAAATTTCAATATTCGGGTTCGATTATAGCTGTTTTGAATACGAATAAAAGGCAAATATACTTCTTTCTCCCAGATATTTAAAGCATAGTTTTTATCTATTATATCAATCTGACAAAAAGATTTTGTATCAGGTGAAATTACATTAAAAACTTCAAAACTATTGGAAGTTGCATCAGGAAATAGTTTTTTATGAATAGTTTTACCCATTTCCAATGCATCTACATTGGTTATTAGCTCGTAGCTATTTGAAACCACAGAAAATGTAACTTCTCCTTTCTCAGGAATTGAAGCCGTAATCGCTTTAAAACCGCTTAGCGGTTTACGTTGATTTTCTAAAAATACAGGTTTACATTCTACCGGAAATAAGATTTCGCTGATATTTGTATTTCTTGCCATGATTTTTATTTTTTATCGTCGTTCAACTCTGATACTAAATTCTCAATAATTTCTTTTTCATCCATTTCGGGTGACATACAAAACATGATGCTACTTTCCGCAACATGATTGATATTCTTTTTCAATTTCCAAGCTGGAGCATTGGCTCTGTTTTTAATGCCCATTGCTTCGGCATCCTGAAAATTATCCAACCCACTACCCAGAAAAATAAAACTCCAATGTAACAATTCTTCATGGGTAGAAATAGAAGATTTTATGGCAGTAGCCGAAAATTCTTTTGAAGCGTTCTCCTGACCATCGGTAATAATAACCACCATTAATTTATCTGGTCTTTGTTTTTCGGGTTGGGCGGATAGTTGTTTATCCGTGTCGTGAATTGCCTGACCAATGGCATCGAACAAAGCAGTGAAGCCACTTGGCGTATAATCTTCATTGGTGAGATTTCGTACTTTTGCTGCCGGTTTATTGCTAATCACCTGAGTTACCAAATTGTTGAACTTGTAGAGTGAAACGGTAATTTCTCCCTTGTTCTCCGTTTTCTGTTTCTCGATAAAACTATTGAAGCCGCCAATAACATCGGAGTTACTACCTTGCATAGAGCCGCTTTCGTCAATGATAAATACAATTTTTAAGTGCTTAGTTTCCATATCCTTGTGTTTTTAAATGAATAATGACACAAAAATAGGTTGTATTTAAATGCGGTTCAGACTTTTACAAGGGTTGCAGAGACCTCACCCTAAATCCCTCTCCAAAAGGAGAGGGACTTTAAGAGTGGTGAGCAAAAAAGCGGAATGGATTTATTTTTGAAATTCGACCAAGGAGCGATCAAGAATAATCTTTTTTGGTTCGCCACGTTTGCCGGTAACGTAATAGTTTTGAGCTAAATTCTCGGCAATCACTTCAAGGAATGCTGCTCGAATCCGGGAACATTTTTCGTTTATGGAGTCGTTCAATGGGTCAGTCAAGGCACGAATACTTTCAATAACCCGATCCATGTTTTCATGTACGGTAATATTCCGGTAAATGGAAAGTAATTCGTCGTGATAATTTGAAAGTTGCTTAAATAAAATCCCTTCGGGGTGGCGCAGGAAAAGGATAAACACACTTTTCGGCAAAGGCGACATTACGACTTCTTTCATGTCGTAATCTTTCAGGAAAATACGGTAATCGTTGGTAATAAAAACCGTGCTGAGCTTTTTGGCTGCTCCTTGTATTTCATCCAAGATATCACCAATCAGAGTTAATGAACCGGATTCTTTTAATTGCCTTATCTTTTCTCTAATTTCATCTGCTAATTTATACGCTTGTTCGTCAAATTCAGCATCGGCATCATTTTCCCGTACAATATGAAAACGGATACCGTTATCGTATGGTTTAGATTCTTCTTCAACTAATTCATCTTCAAATTTATAATTCGCCTTTGGCTCTCTGAGTGTGCGTTTATATGAAGGTTGGTTATCTGATTCCCGTAACTCCTTTTCATCATTTAGTTCATAAATAGCCGTAGCAGCCAAATTAAACTGGTCAAACAACGAGTTATCTTCAATGAGTTGAAAGCCAATGGCAGGTGTTGAAGAACTATTATCAGATTCTAACAATACCAACCCTGACCCTTGAAAAGGTTGAACAAGAAGTTGTTTTACTTTGCTATAAACTTCTGCTACAGAATCATTGTATAAATCAGGTTGCAGGTAAGGACGATTATAGTTTACAACCGCCTGATAATCTGCATTCTGAAGTAAATAAGGTAGGTAACAAAAGTCAATTTCTTTTGCTGAATAATATTCAACAATTTGCTTGAGGTTGGATTGAATAAAGGTATTTATCTCTGTGTTGTATACGTCTTCCACATATAAAACCATAGAGGGCTTTGTAAAACTAAAGAGTTCGTTTTCGGGGAATAGGGATTGATTCATAGCAGGTTGGATTGTGGTTTTGACATTTTTGTTTAAAGGAACAAATCTACATTAAATTAAGAATATGACCAAATATTTTTAAATCCTTATTTCATTACTTTCAATATATCTAATAATTCACCTATTGATTTTGCACCATCTAATTTGGCAGTATTAAAAACCATAAAATAGCGATAGTTTTCACCTGCTTTATTAGCCCATTCTTTACCAAGACGTATTTTTTGTGAGCTATCCGAACCATCCAAATGGTCGCCTTTTGTTTCAATTAGGATTATCATTCCGTTCTTCATTTTTACAATGAAATCAGGATAATGATTTATAAATCCATTTAATTGAAATCCTTTACCTCTTTCCAAGTTACGATGCCAAAAAACCACGCTGTCCAAATTTGCCACTTCATTAATTACTTTTTTTTCGAAGTCGTTCATTTCACCTTCTTCTACATACAAGTTTTTAGTAATCCCCTGCACTGTTTTGTT
Source organism: Bacteroidales bacterium (assembly GCA_037139375.1). GTDB lineage: Bacteria > Bacteroidota > Bacteroidia > Bacteroidales > UBA7332 > CAXXIC01. The sequence goes on from JBAXGL010000104.1 coordinate 5,089, forward strand.
TGGGCTGATTTTCTTTTGAAACTCATAAGTTTCCTTACAAATAACAGTACCTTTGGCCAGTAAGGTTTCAAATTGTTTTTCTGCATATTTATCGGTTAATGACTGGATTTTTGATTTAACAAGATTTGAGAAGAAATATATATCTCCTGATATTTCTGCTATTTTTTCACTATTTAGTCCTTCGATTGTTTTTTTGATATATTCAATAATCTGAGGTTCCACTATTTCATCGTTACTCCTAACCTGTTGAGCCAAACGATTTGCTAATTGATTTATTTTTCCTTCGGGTGACAATGTACTTATATATTCAACAAAAACATCTTTTACTCCATCGGCAACTTTCCTATATTCAGGTACATATTCATCCTTACGTCCTTCAACCAAATCAATTTCATACATCAACGAAGATGTTCTCGTAAACTCTATTTTATGGTCTTCTATACTTAAATTGAAACCATCGAGCAATAATTTCTTTGTCAACGGAATATATGTGCCACCAGTTTCAAAAACTGAAGTTTGAATGACTTTTTTATGAAAGGATGGAAGTTTTATTCCTTTTACCTCGTTTTTTAACGACTCTACAATTGGATATGATTTTATTTTGTCCATTAATTCAGATGGTATTAAATTTTCTTCTTTTTCAAGTTCTTCAATTGTTTGCGTATATGTTTCGTTTGTATTAATTGCAAAATCAATCAATTCATCTGTTTGATTTTGTGATTTTTCCAGCTCTGTCAACTCCTTAATAGTTTCAACATTAATTTCAATTTCTGAATTTATTGTGAGCTCGTTATTTAATACTGTTCCATTTTCAGGGTTACTAAATAAATCTGGATTACCTAATGGTTGTGAGATAGGTGTAGGTTCAACTTCTACATAGTTATTTTTTGATCTAAAATCCTTTGAACTAAAGCCCTCATTGTTCAAACTGGCTTTAATACGTTCAAGAGTAGCTAAAAAGTTAGCAGACGAAGTAAAAACGTATGATAGATTTAATAAATCTTGTTTGTGTTTTGTGACATATGGCAAACGAAGTATTCTACCCAAAATTTGTTCAACATCAATAGAGGAGGTTTTATTTGCCAAAGATGCCAAAATATATGCAAAAGGACAATCCCAACCTTCTTTAAGTGCATTTACTGTAATGATAAAACGAATTTCACAATCACGACTCATTAAGTTGATATTCTTAATTTCATCTTTTTGTGCTGTTTTTATTTTTATTTGATGTTCAGGAATACCTATTTCAACTAATTGAGTTTTGATTTTTTCAAATGTTACATTGTCATCATTACTTTTAGGTTGTGCCTGAAACAACACGATAGGACGAATATATTTCCCACCTTCTGCTTCTTCTATTTTTGCTCTCGCTTCAAGTGTTTTCTGAAGTTGAATAGCACTGGTAATCACTTCATTCGTATCTGGTTGGTTGTAAACAATAATAGGTAATTTAACCATGTTGTCCTTTTTCAACTTCATAGCATCTACAAAACTTATGATATTTCCTTTATCACGAGGTGTAGCAGTTAAATCAAAAATAAAGCTCGGATTGATGTTGTTGAGCAAGTCAATTCGTAAATCAGCTTCAAAATTATGACTTTCGTCAATTATTATTACCGGATTTAATTGTGAAATAACTTGAATCAATGCTGTTTCGTCAATATCGGGGAGCAATTTATGTGGATATTGAAAAGTTTTGGGAAATTCAGCAAGGTTTTCATTTTGACGATAGGCACGTGGTGCACCCTGTCGAACGGTTTCAACAAATGACTGAATACTCAATACCAAAATACTGAGTTGTTCTTTCACTTCCACAGGATTAAATCCTTGTCCAAACAACAAATTTTCTTTATTATACACTTTTACTGCACTTCCAAAATGACTGTCAATCTTCTGACGATATGGATCACTCGGGTCGTTAAGTCTGTTATAAGTTTGTTTCAATATTGTGTCTGATGGTACAAACCAAACAACAACTTTAGAATTTTCAGGTGGAAAACTGTCGAAAATGGGCTTCAGTGCATTACATGCTATAAAGGTTTTACCTCCGGCAGTAGGCACTTTCACTGTAACACGCGGTATACCTTTAATCGAATTATCGTACGGTTTTAAATGTTTATCTTCCAATGTTTGCAAAACAATTCCTTTACTTTCCCAAAACCGTGAGAATGCAGCATTTAATTGTTCTGTCTTTTCCAGTTCTGCAATAAAATCTGATAAATCGTTTATTACGCCCTGCTGATATGATTTCATTTCCATATTAGAATCGCTTTATGTCTCGTGGTATTTTTTTGAAAATAATGTTTCGTGCCATCATATAATCCTTGTCGAGCAAGCAATGGTCGGCATAAATCAGGTATTGTTCTGCTATTTCCGTTACAATATTCAAAGTATCAACACTTAAAGTAGTGAACTTTTCCTTTTCGTAATAGAAATAATAACCTGTATTGTTATAATTATCAAGCAAGTATTTCTGTTCCGCTACTTGTTCTTTTTCAAGATGTTGTTTGGTTTCTGTATAGTAGATATATTCTCGGATCTTTTGTTCACCAACTTCTTCATTCAGATTCTGATCTTGATTGAAAATAGTTGCTCCCAATTCGTAAAAATCAAAACTGCCATCTGTACCTTCCGTCATTCCTGAAATACTTTCGTCACCAATAATGGCTATATTTCCATTATCAGATTCGAGGGTCACATTTGAATACTTTTCATTCGATTTATATAAATCAAGTTCTTCGATTATTTTCTGTGATTTTTTCAAGTTTGTGAGATTTATCGAGTAGCTTTTAAGAACTGTTCTTTTATTTCCACTAAATTCATAACCTCGTATAGCTTTCTTTACTCTGTTTGCGGTAATATCTTCTGCATAATCTTCAAGTTCAACAAGTATAAATTTCCTGTTACCACCATCTCTTTTGTTTAAGTTTAACACGGCATGTGCAGTTGAACCTGTACCAGCATAAGAATCTAAAACGATAGCATTTGGATTATTCTTTAACGAAAGTATCTTTTCCAATAGTTTGGTTGGTTTCGGTGTTTCAAAAGGAAGTTTTGAATTTGGAAACAGCTCTTTTATTTCTCTTTTAGCATCTTGTGTATGGCCAACTTCAGAATATGTCCAAACTGTCATAGGAGTAATTCCATCTTTAACCTCAGATATGAATCTTTTTATACGAGGAACAATATCACCATTTTCACCAAACCATATTCGGTTATCATTTTTAAATTCTTCAAATCTAAGTTTATCTAACCTCCAACAATAACCATTTGGAGGCCAAACACTTCTGCCTGATGGAGTTATAATCTCATATACTTTTTCTTCGACAACAGGTCCAACAGACAAATCTCCAGATGTCCATAAACCACGTGAATCATTATCAGGATTTAAATATCTATCATTTGCATCCTCTGTCCTCGGCAATAGTAGATTTACCTGTGATTTGTTTTTCGCATAACACATTACAAAATCATGGTTTGCAGAAAATCTCTTTTTTGTGTTTATTGGTGAATAGGCTCTTTGCCAGATAATGTTGTTGAGAAAATTTTGATGACCAAAAATTATATCAAGCATAGGTTTTAAATTCCCTTGCTCATAATCGTCAATAGAACAAAAGAAAAGTCCATCTTCTTTCAGAAGTTTGTATAATAAATTCAATCGAGGAAACATCATACACAGCCACTTGTCATGACGTGTAAAATCTTCACCCTCAACTCCGACAACTTCGCCTAACCATTTGTCAAATCTTTTGTCTTTTACATTGTCATTATATACCCACTTTTCCTTTCCTGTGTTGTACGGAGGGTCAATATATATGCAGTCAATACAACCTTCATATTCAGGCAGAAGTGCTTTTAGAGCTTCCAGATTATCACCATGTATTATTTTGTTCCCGCTTTTGACTTCAACAGATTGTTCTCCATTTTCGGCAGTAAACCCATATTTATGCTCTAATACCCGAAACGGAACATCGTGATGATGGTTTACTACCTTGTCTTTCCCTATCCAGTTTAATGTTGGCATATTTTGTTTTTCGTTATATTTAAATACACGCAAATGAGGGCTTCACTCGGAGTGAAACCCTCATTATACTGGTTATTAAAATGTTGGTTGATGTTGTTTTTCATGGCTTCAGCTTTCGCTTCTACCATTATTCAGGAAAGATTTTTGCCCACAAAAAAAGCGTGGACAAAATTCTTATCCACACCCCAAGCCCCTAG
>JBAXGL010000105.1:0-9275 GCA_037139375.1 Bacteroidales bacterium
CAAATGCACAAAAAGGTGTTAAAAACAACGATGGCTCTTACACATTCACTGTAAAAGATGTTCAGTCTATGGAATATAGATTATACAACCGTCCAGATTGGGATCACCCAGAAGTTGACTCTATCGGTGCAGAACGTAAGAATCGTATCGTTGAATATCCAGCAGGTGCTGTTACCAATATCACAGTTATTGGATGGAAGAATCTAGCTAATGGAATTCCTCAAATAGCACTTGATAAATCTACAGTATTTGCAAGTAAAGGAACTATTGTCGTCAATGGAGCTAAGTCATTAGTTGAGTTGTTCAATGTTTCTGGTCAACGCATTGCATCTGTAAAAACTTCAGGAACTTATACTTCTAAAAAATTGACTTCAGGCTTGTATATTGTCAGGGTTGATGGAGTAACCAAGAAGGTTGTGGTGAAGTAAAGTCGAAGATTTAACTCGATAAGTTATTCTCGAAAGGGTGTCAAAAGGTATTTTCCTTTGACACCCTTTCTCTTTTCGTATTTTCTCTTTTAAACCATAAAAAATGATGTTACAAACAACAAGAAAAGTAGCTATTGCAGTTTCTATTCTATCTTTTTCGTTTTCTACACTGTTTGGTCAAGTGGTCACACCTTGGTTGACAACTGGCACAAAGAGCTCTCTTTTGCAGCAAGGTAATCCGATCAGTTTTGGATCAAACACCATCTCAGGAAACGTTGTTATTGCAGTCGATTCCACTACGACTTACCAAACAATGGATGGCTTTGGATTTTGTCTTACCGAAGGTAGTGCAGAGGTTATAAGCTCTCTGGCAAGCACACAACAAGATTTGTTACTCAATGAGCTTTTTAGCAAAACTTCAGGATTAGGAATTTCAGTACTGCGCATCAGTATTGGTGCTTCTGATTTGAGCTCGGCAGATTATAGCTACAACGAGACAAGTGGTGATGTGAATATGGTCAACTTTAGTTTGGCGGGATTAGACTTAATCTACTTAGTACCAATTTTGAAAAAAGCATTAGCAATCAATCCTGATATTAAAATATTAGCAACACCGTGGTCGCCTCCTAAATGGATGAAGACGAACGGTTTGTGGGTCGGTGGAAACTTGAAAACCGATTGTTATGCTGCTTATGCAAACTATTTTGTGAAATACATTGCTGCAATGAAGACCGAAGGCATCTCTATTTGGGGGATTACACCACAGAATGAACCTGAAAACCCAAATAACGACCCAAGTCTATCGATGACTGCAACGGAACAAAAAAACTTTATCAATAATAATTTAGGTCCTGCAATGAGTAGTGTAGGCTACTCTAATGTCAAAATTATTGCGTTTGATCACAACTGCGACAATACGGCTTATCCGATTGATGTGTGTAATAACAGCAGTTATGTAGATGGAGCCGCTTTTCATTTGTATGCTGGCAATATATCTGCATTGACCACGGTGAAAAATGCGACGAATAAAAATATCTATTTTACCGAGCAATATACAGGTTCAGGTGGTAGTTTCTCTGGCGATTTTGGCTGGCATCTTCAAAATGTGATAACCGGAGCAGCAAATAATTGGGCCAAAACAATCATCGAGTGGAATTTGGCAACAAATACAAGCTTTGGACCTCATACTCCAGGCGGCTGCTCCACTTGTTTAGGAGCTATAACCGTTAGCAATAGCACTACCTATTCACGAAACGTCTCTTATTATATCGTTGGTCAAATTTCAAAATTTGTACATACGGGAGCTGTTCGAATTGCTTCTACTTCAACGAACAGTGGGGTGAGTGTTTCTGCTTTTCGGAATACAGATGGCTCAACCGTGGTGCTTGCCTACAATGGCAATAGCAGTAGTCAAATTTTAAAAATAACGAATGGCTTGTCGGCATTTAATTATACTATTCCGGCTTCCTCTGCTGTTACCTTTGTTTGGAATAATGCGCTGTCTTATATTCAAAATATCTATCAAGACCGTTTTTCTGTGTCACCCAATCCTGTAAGCTCAGTTTTGAATATCAAAGGTGCAAATAATTGTAATGAATTAGTTGTTTTTAGTTTAACTGGAGAAATCATCATCCACCGCTATCTTGTAAATCAAAATGATGATACGAAAGTTAATGTTTCGGAGCTTAAAAAGGGTGTTTACTTATTAAATGTTCGAGGCGAAGGAGTCTCTCGATTTGTCAGATTTGTTAAAATTTAGTTTCAGTAAATCATTTAAATAATTTAATTTTGTGAGCTATGAAAAATTTTAAAATCAGCTTATTAACTCTTCTAATAGTTGGAATTCAAATGACACCTATTTTGGCTGAAAGAACAATGTCCGTCTACACTACCGCAGATCAAACGAATCTCAGACTTTCATTAACAGAAACAGCTGATTTTAAGAATGTAAAACAGCCTTTAGAGACGGATGTGTGTGTGTTCGTCAATCCAATCAAAACCTTCCAAACAGTAGTTGGAATAGGAGGTGCAATCACAGATGCAAGTGCTGAAGTTTTTGCTAAATTGTCTAAAGCAAAGCAACAAGAGCTTCTGACAGCCTACTACAATAAGTCGAAAGGCATTGGGTATTCAATGGTTCGCACCAATATTCACAGTTGTGATTTCAGTAGCGGAAGTTATACCTACATCAATGAAGGCGATAAATCGCTGAACTCTTTCTCGATAGACCACGATAAGAAATTCCGGATTCCGCTGATTAAAGCTGCTTTTGAGGCTGCTGGTCAACCTCTTGCCCTTTTTGCAAGTCCGTGGAGTCCACCTGCATTTATGAAAGACAACAACAATATGCTGAGAGGTGGAAAGTTGTTACCTGAGTTCTATCAACCTTGGGCTAAATACTTTTCCAAATTCATAAAAGCATATCAGAAAGAGGGAATCCCTATTTGGGGTGTAACAATTCAGAATGAACCTATGGCAACGCAAAAATGGGAATCGTGCATTTTCAGTGCTGCTGATGAATGCGATTTTCTCAAAAATAATCTTGGTCCGACGCTTCAAAAAGAGGGATTGGGAAGGGTTAAGGTTATTGTTTGGGATCATAACCGAGATTTGCTTCCACAACGAGCAAATGTGATTTTCAATGATCCTGAAGCTTCAAAATATGCTTGGGGAATTGGCTTTCATTGGTATGAGAACTGGTCTGGCGGAGAGCAGATGTTCAATAATGTGAAAGCAGTAGCAGAGTCATTTCCTAACAAAAAACTACTGTTTACAGAGGGTTGTGTAGAGGCTTTCGATTCCACCAAATACCAATATTGGCCTAATGCAGAACGATACGCCAACTCGATGATAAATGACTTCAATAATGGGATTGTCGGTTGGACAGATTGGAATATTTTATTAGATGAAAAAGGCGGACCAAACCATGTCGGAAACCTTTGTTTTGCGCCTGTACATGCCGATACCAGAACAGGGAATCTGATTTTTACGCCAACGTATTACTACATTGGTCATTTTTCCAAATTTATTCGTCCTGATGCCAAAAGAGTAAGTTCTGCGACCAGTAGAAGCACACTGATGTGTACTTCATTTATCAATCCAGACGGAAAGATAGCAACGGTGATTTTGAATAAATCAAATCAGAAAATAGATTATCATCTCTTTGTTGGAAGTGAAAAAACTGACTTGTCTATTCCAGCACATGCTATTCAGACGTTAGTTTATTAATATCAATTTTGTAAAAAAACCACAACCCCATTAAAAGTATGATTAGAAGTAAATTTATTTTTGGCAGTTTATTCGTTGCTTTGGTATGTTATTCTACAACACAAGCTGTTTATGGGCAACAAAAATCGACAATAAAAAGCATTTCTGAAAGAGTAGATTCAGTACTTTCGCTGATGACCTTAGAGGAAAAAGTCGGACAAATGAATCAATATTCAAGCTCATTGGCAACCGGACCTGGATCTAAAGAGATGAATACCATGCAAGAGATTAAAGCTGGTAGAGTTGGGTCGATGCTTAATGTGAAAGGTGTTGAAAAGACCAAAGCAATTCAGAAAGTTGCTATGCAATCGCGTTTGAAGATTCCTCTGCTTTTTGGGTTTGATGTTATTCATGGGTTAAAAACCACATTCCCAATTCCATTGGCAGAAGTTGCCAGTTGGGATTTGGATGCAATTCAGATGAGTGCGCGAATTGCAGCCATAGAGGCTTCAGCTGTTGGTATTCACTGGACTTTTGCACCGATGGTTGATATCGCCCGCGATCCTCGTTGGGGGCGTGTGATGGAGGGTGCAGGCGAAGATACTTACCTAGGTTGCGAAGTGGCTAAAGCTCGTGTGAAAGGATTTCAAGGAGAAAAATTGGGTTCTACTGATGCTGTGATGGCGTGTGCTAAGCATTTTGCAGCCTATGGTGCAGCCATCGGAGGACGTGAATACAACTCTGTAGATATGAGCAATCATACTCTATGGGAAATTTATTTGCCACCATTCAAGGCTGCTATAGATGCAGGTGCTTCAACGTTAATGAACAGTTTCAATGATTTGAATGGTATTCCGGCTACTGGAAACAACTATTTATTGCGTGATATACTGAAGGGAAAATGGAATTTTAAAGGCTTCGTTGTTAGCGATTGGGGGTCGATTGGCGAAATGGTGACGCACGGATATGCCAAAGACGATAAAGAGGCTGCTTTAGACGCTGTCAAAGCGGGTAACGATATTGACATGGAGAGTCTTTGTTACACGAAAGAGCTTGTCAATTTGGTGAACGAAGGGAAGGTTTCAATAGCTATAGTAGATGAAGCTGTTAAACGTATTTTGTATAAGAAATTTGAATTGGGTCTTTTTGACGACCCTTTCCGGTTTTGTAACGAAAAAAGAGAAAAACTGGAATTGTCAAATCCACAACATCGTATTGCTGCAAGAGAGATAGCCAAGAAAAGTATTGTTTTACTCAAGAATGAAAACAATCTGTTACCACTCAACACGAACAAAAAAATAGCGTTGATTGGACCATTAGCTAAATCGAAAGATGATATGCTGGGTTTTTGGAACGTATCGTGGCCTGATAATAGTGATGTTGTTTCACAATTTGAAGGTCTCGAAGCACGAGTTGGTAAGGGAAATTTACTTTATGCAAAAGGATGTGAAGTGAATGATTCTACACAAAATGGTTTTGCTGAGGCTGTTGAAGTGGCAAAACAAGCTGACATTATCGTGTTGAGTATTGGTGAAAAACGAAATATGAGTGGCGAAGCCAAAAGCCGCGCCAACATACATTTGCCAGGTATTCAAGAAGAGCTTGTAAAAGCGATTTGTGCTACTGGGAAACCCGTTGTTGTGTTGATAAATGCTGGTAGACCCTTGGTTTTTAATTGGACTGCAGATCATGCTCCTGCTATTCTTTATACCTGGTGGCTCGGCAGCGAAGCCGGCAATGCCATCGCCGATGTCGTTTTTGGTGATTACAATCCATCAGCCAAAATTCCGATGACTTTTCCTCAATCGGAAGGTCAAATACCAATTTACTACAACTATTTCAATACAGGTCGTCCTTCAAAAGATGATGAGATGATTCATCATTATGGATCAGGCTATATTGATATGGTTAAAAAGCCAAAATTCCCATTTGGATTCGGTTTGAGTTATACAACTTTTGCATATTCAGAATTGCTACTAAGCAACAAACAGATGAATGCTGATGGATATATTGAAGCCTCTTTGATTGTGACTAATACGGGAAAAAGAAGTGGTGAAGAAGTGGTGCAATTATATCTGCGTGATAGAGTTGCTTCACTTATCAGACCCGTTAAAGAGCTGAAAGGATTCCAAAAAATATCCCTGAAGGCAGGTGAAAGTAAAGCTGTCAGATTTTTGATTGACAAACAGAAGCTATCTTTCTACAATAACGATCTTGAATGGGTTGCCGAACCTGGAATGTTTGACCTCATGATTGGGTCATCTGCTCAGGATATTCGTTTGAAAGATGAATTTGAATTGATGAAATAGTCTCACAAAAGAGTTTTGAAGCCTCTGAATAGGATTTTCCGTATTCAGAGGCTTTTTTGTTTAAAGCCCCTGATTATTCCTTTTGACTTGGGATTACAATTAAAAATCAGTGGAGATAAATCCCCAGAGATGCTTTTTTACCCCTTTGCCGCACTTTATAAATACCGAAACTTCTGATATTCCTTCAATTAAATGCTTCTTTTGGTTCAAAACAATTCCGTATTCTTCTTTTGCTGCTTCGGTGCAAGAAGGGGGCATGTTATGGGTTGAGTATAAAATAAATTATTGATTTAATATAAATTTATCATAGATATATCATATTTGTTATATAGCATTAATGAATTGATTTATCTTTGAAGAATATTAACTTTAAAAATATATTTTATACTTTTGTGGTATGGAGCTACTAATACTATGCCCATAATATGCTCCGAACAAACCCCGAATAAGATACAACCTAAAACACAAAGCGATGGCTCAAGTAAAAGGATTGAATAAAATAACTGGCAAATTTGCCAATGCGTCGTTCTATACCATACAAGGGGGCGACCAAGTGTATGTGCGCTCTAAGGGTGGTCCCACCAAGCGCGCAATAAAAACAAAACCTCAGTTTGAGAAACTCCGCAGAAACAACAGTGAATGGAAAGCCTGCACCAAAATGGGCGGCAGCATTCGATACGCCTATTTCGATATGAAGCATTTGGAGGACTATCCGGTGATCGGGGCGCTGAATGCGATTGCCAAAAAGATACAGCTAATGGATGAAGAGGGAGAGCACGGTAAAAGGAGCATCTACCTATCGCGTCATCGAGCGCTACTCGGTGGTTTTAGCTTGAGCCGCAAACAGGTATTGGAAAGCGTACTGCGGGTGCCAATTGATGCCTTGATTGACCGCGAAAGTATGACAGCCCGCATATCTCTACCGCCGATTGACACACGAATGTATCTCTATAACTTCAGAAATCTGCCCTATTTTCGGCTGTTTTTTCAGTTGGGAGGGGAGTCAGACTGGAAATACAACGAGGAGAATAAATCGTATGCCGCTGTATCAGAGACATACTGGAAGGGCGAAAGCTCCTTCTGCACCGACTGGATGAGCACATCGGGCACCACCGCTGCCATCAATCAGCTGTTGCGATACAATCAGGAAACCCCACCATTGGAAGACAGCGTGACACTGCTGCTCACCATGGGGCTGGAGTTTGGCAAACAAGGACCTGACGGAAAACCTGAAGGCGTGAAGTACGCCGGTTGTGGAAAGATTTTGAGAGTTGGGTAAGAGAATGGATAATGACGGAATCATTATTTTTGTATGTTTGTACTCTTGAAATAATTAGCCTCAAAGTTGTAAATTAATTATGCGTTGATGCAAAATAGCCATTTTCATATCAATTACGAATTGCTAATGCAACTACGTGATGGGAACGAGAAAGCATTTTCAGTAGTTTTCGATACTTACCATCGGTATTTGTATGTGTTGGCTTGTCGTTATTTGATGTCTGATAGTTATGCAGAAGATGCAGTGCAACACACTTTCATGCGTTTATGGGAAGGACGAGAGACCTTCGACTATAAAGCTGGAATAAAAAATTTGCTTTTTACTATTTTGAAGAACTATATTCTGAATGAAATTAGACATGAAAACTTGGTGATTCAAAAAAACTACGAACTTGCACAGCTAACAGAAGAAGTGGAAACTGAATTTTTGAGCGAACTTGAAGATGCCGACTTTAAGACTCATTTTTACCGGCTCATAGATCAGCTTCCTCCGCAGAAACGTGAGGTCTGTTTGTTGAAAATTCAGAAAGGAATGACTAATCAGGAAATCGCGGAAGCAATGAATATTTCGATACCAACGGTAAAATCTCACTATACACAAGTCATCAAATTGTTACGTTCGCAATTAGACAAGATTATTACCATCGCTTTACTATTGAGGTATTTTATATAAGTTTCACAAAATCGAACTCATACCTTTTTGATCTATTGATGTTTAATAGTATAACAATAGGCATAAATACATAAATCCAAGAAGATGGATCCGAAGATTATAGATAGAGTGCTTTCAAAAACCGCAACATCTGACGAAGCCCGACAGGTGGCTGCTTGGTTTGCAACCGACGAAGGCCAAGCGTATTTTTCGCAACGATATGACAGAGAATCGTATTTGTTGAATGAAAAGATTATTGGCGAATGGTTAGATACCGAAATTCCTTCTGAACGAATGAAGGTACGATTCCTTTCACAATTAAAAATGAGGGTACGTACATACCGTTTCAGAGTGGCTGCTGCGGTGCTAATTCCGTTTCTATTGATGGCAGGTGCATTTACGTTTGTGGCTAATCGATCAGGTGTATTCGCAAGCGGAGAAATGGCAGAAGTTGTTGTGCCCTATGGAGAACAGTTACAGCTAATTCTGCAAGATGGAACAAGGGTACAATTAAATTCTGGTTCACATTTTCAATATCCGAAATCATTCGGACTCTTTAGTCGAAAGGTGAAATTAATTGGAGAGGCCTATTTTTCTGTGGTAAAAGAAACTGGACGACCGTTTGTTGTGAATCTGAATGAAATAAGCGTCAAAGTTACCGGTACCAAGTTTAACGTAAAGGCATATCCTGACGATAATCGAATAACCGTTGCGCTTGATGAAGGAAGTGTCAACATTGCAGATAAGAGCAATACTATTTACCCAATGAAGATTGGGCAGAATGCTCAATTTGATAAAAAAACGGGAATCTGCACAGTGGATAAGACAGAAGATGCAACAATCTATACTGCTTGGCGAACTAAAAGTCTGAATTTTTATCGTACACCGTTGAAGGAAATATTGAAAACACTTGAACGACAATACGAAGTACAATTCTTAGTTGAAGACTCCTCGCTCTTTGATTGTAAGTTTAGTATATCAACGAGTAGAGTAAATGTAAGTGATATTCTTTTGGATCTTGAAAAAGTTTCAAAAGTCAGATTTAAGTTGGATAAAAAAAACCTTTACCAAGTATCATCTTTGAATTGACGAATATAGAAAATGATTATCTTGCTTAGATCTAATCGGAAAAGATATGAATTTGCTATTGGTTGATTTTTATACAATAAGGGAAAGCGTGAGATCAAAATGATGATAGTGAGGAAAACACACATAACAGGCAACCGACAAAGTACAGCAAATTAGTATCACTGCCAAAGGAGATGGCTTACTATCCACTGAAATTGAGATAAAATCAAATTACTAGTATTAACAAAAAAGAATTTATGACCTTCTTGAAAGTAAAAATCAATTATAGGATTTCAATGTCAAAGATGAATGCAATGGTTAAACTTGTAATTA
>JBAXGL010000106.1:0-9046 GCA_037139375.1 Bacteroidales bacterium
AAAACAGGTCACGTATTTGAAGGTACGTTGAGTTATGCAGGAACTACATCTTTACCATTGAGCGTTTCTTTGAATACAATGGTTTACGGTGCAGATAAGAAGGCAACTGATGCAACTAAACAAGCTTACTCAACGTATTACGAGTTAGGTTATCCTTTGGCTGACAATGCTAAACTGTTTCTAGGTGGTACATTGAACGAAAGTGTTAACTATGGTACTACTGGATTTGCAGTAACCAATGTTGGTGTGAAAGTGAGCAAAAATCTAGTTTTCACAGACAAATTCAGTCTTCCAGTTTACGGCGTATTTGGTTTGAATCCTTGTTCAGAATCTGCATTCTTTGTTGCTGGTATAACATTCTAATAATTAAATCATAAATAGGTAAAGAGATTGCGTTGTGATTTTCAGGAAATCTCTTTACACTATTTACACAATTAAAAATTACAAATATGAAAAAAATTGAAGCAATTGTTCGCAAGAGCAAATTTGAAGATGTGCGTAAGGCGCTCCACGAAGCTGACATCGATTTTCTCTCGTGGTGGGATGTAAAAGGACAGGGAACAGCCCGTCAAGGTTTAATCTTCAGAGGTGTAGCCTACGATGTAAACACGATTGATCGTATTTATATTTCTTTCGTTGTTCGTGATATCAACGCTGAGAAATCAGTTAACGCTATTTTGAAATCTGCATTTACAGGCGAAAGCGGTGATGGAAGAGTTTTTGTAACTTCTATAGAACAAGCCGTTCGTATCCGTACGGGTGATCAAGGAGATGAATCTTTGTACGACAAATAGATTAATTAGAAAGAAAGTATAACTATAAAAAGTAAATATTATGGTAAAGAAAATTTTTAAATATATGGCATTACCGACGATTATGTCGGTGGCTATGCCTTTGATTTCGATGGCTCAAACAGCCGATTCTATGGCTGTAGACTCTGCAAAGGTTGCTGCTCCAGTTGTTGCGGCAGTTGCTTCGATTGCTAAAGTTGACTCAGGAGATACAGCATGGATGATTGTAGCTACTGCATTTGTATTGTTGATGACTATCCCTGGGTTAGCATTATTCTATGGTGGTTTGGTTCGTCGCAAAAACGTGTTGAGCGTTTTGATGCAATGTTTCATTCTGACTGCAGTTATCACTCTCGAATGGGTAGCTTTTGGTTATAGCAACGCATTTGGCTCATCTACTATTGCGGCTTTGAAGCCTTATATCGGTGGATTCGATTGGTCTTTCTTGAGCGGAATCAGTATCAACGATTTGAGCCCTTACTTTATTTCGCATTCACAACCAACTGGTAAAATGATTGCTGATGCAACTGGTAAAATGATTCCTGAGATGATAGGTACAATTCCTCATATTGTATTTGTATTGTTCCAATGTATGTTTGCTGTGATTACTCCAGCGTTGATCGTTGGTGCTTTCGCTGAACGTATCAAATTCCGTGGATTCTTGATTTTCTCTTTGTTGTGGGCTGCATTTATTTACAACCCAATTGCACACTGGGTATGGTCTGCAGACGGATGGTTGTTTAAAATGGGTGCATTAGACTTTGCTGGTGGTACAGTGGTACACATCAATGCGGGTATTGCAGCGTTAGTTATGACCTTGTTGATTGGCAAACGTAAAAACTATGTAGGTCGCCCAACAGAACCTCATAATATTCCTTTTGTTGCCATTGGTGCTGCTTTGTTATGGTTCGGATGGTTCGGATTCAACGCGGGTAGTGGTCTTGCTGCCGATGCTTTGGCCGGTAGTGCATTCCTTGCAACACACGTTGCTACTGCTGCTGCTGCTTTGTCTTGGGCATTATTGGAGTGGGTTATCAACAAAAAACCAACCGTTGTGGGTATCTGTACAGGTGCTGTAGCTGGTTTGGTTGCTATTACTCCTGCTGCTGGTTTTGTAACAGTTGGTGGAGCTATCATCATTGGTCTTTTAGTTTCAGTTGTATGTTACACTATGGTAGCAGTTGTGAAAGCTAAACTTGGATACGATGATTCATTGGATGCATTTGGTGTACACGGTATTGGTGGTATCTTTGGTGCACTTGCAACTGGTGTCCTTGCATCTCCTGCTATTCAGGCTGCATACAGTGGATCTTTCTACGGCAACTCTCACCAATTTGTGATTCAGTTGATTGCTGTAGGCGCAACCATTGCTTACACTGGAATTGGTACAGTTATTTTGTTCTTTATTACTGATAAAATTTTCGGAGTTCGTGCAACTGCAACGGAAGAAACTACCGGTTTGGATATCAGTCAACACAACGAAATAGCGTATTCAGAAGAAGAATAGAAACCTGTTTATTTTTTATATAATACCTGTTATTAGTTTTCTAAAGGAGTGCTCGACCGTGAGGTCGGGCACTTTTTGCTTTGTAGGTTCTTCTGATATTGAAATTTTAAAATTGGAATTGAGAATTTATATTATATGGTTTTAGTGTGTAAAATTGAGAAAAGAACATCAAGTTGATATTTTAAACAGTTTTTCAGAGATTGTTTCAGAAATAATATATAATTTTAGGCTTTCTCTTTTACTAGGCTAACACAAATAAATAATTTGATTATGAAGAAAATCGAAGCGATAGTTCGCAAAAGCAAATTTGAAGACGTACGTTTAGCACTTCACGAGGCTGATATTGATTTCCTCTCATGGTGGGATGTGAAAGGTCAGGGAACCGCCCGTCAGGGATTGATATTCAGAGGGGTTGCGTATGATGTGAATACCATTGACCGAATTCACATTTCATTTGTAGTGCGTGATATAAATGTTGAGAAATCTGTGAATGCTATATTGAAATCGGCTTTCACTGGCGAAAGTGGTGACGGTCGCGTGTTTATTTCTGCCATTGAACAATCTGTCCGTATTCGCACGGGTGATCAGGGAGATCAGGCATTGTATGATAAAGATTAGTTAGGTCTGAAATCATAAAACCCCACAAACATTAGTGTCTGTGGGGTTTTATATTGGTAAAAAGGAAGCCTTATTTTTCCAACTTCCATTCGAACCCTTCTTTCGTGTCTTTGATGACGAACCCGAGTGCTGTAAGTTGATTGCGTATTTTGTCGGAAGTTGCCCAATCTTTGTTGGCTTTGGCTTCTATACGCATATTGAGCAATAAATCTACCACTTGCATGTAGGCTTCGTTATTGGCTGTTGATTCTGATGACTCTTCTTTCAATCCAAGTATTTTAAAAACGTATAAATCAAAAAAGTCTTTTAATGTTTTGATTTGATTTACGTTTAAGGATTCTGTTTTTGCTTTAGCTGAGTTTATTAAATTAACGGCGTTAAACAATTTAGAAATTAGGATTGGGCTGTTAAGATCATCATCTATAGCTTTCTTTCCGTCTTCAATTATTTCAGAGATTAATTGATCATTTGTGTTTGGAATAGAAAGATTATCGGGAGTTAGGTTTATAAGCGTTTTGTAAGCTTCCATTAATCGTTGAAGTCCTTTTTCGGAAGCCACGAGTGCTTCGCTACTGAAATCGATTGTGCTGCGGTAGTGCGCTTGCAGGATAAAAAAACGTATGGTCATTGCGCTGAAAGGCTGAGTCAACAGCGAATGATTGCCTGTGAAAAATTCATCTAATGTGATAAAGTTGCCTAACGATTTGCCCATCTTCGTGCCGTTGATGGTGATCATATTGTTGTGCATCCAGTAGTGGACGGTCTCTTTGCCAAGTGCTGCGACCGATTGTGCGATTTCGCATTCGTGATGCGGGAATAGCAAATCCATTCCACCACCGTGTATGTCGAACTGCTCACCAAGATACTTCGTCCCCATTGCTGAACATTCGAGATGCCAACCGGGGAATCCTTCGCTCCAGGGCGATGGCCAATGCATAATGTGCTCAGGAGCAGCTTTTTTCCATAAAGCAAAGTCAGCGCTGTGGTGTTTCTCTTGCTGTCCGTCGAGAATGCGGGTGGTGTTGAGTAGTTCTTCGATGTTTCTGCCAGAGAGCTTGCCGTAGCGGTGATCTTTGTTGTATTTCTCAACATCGAAATAGACCGAACCTTCACTTTCGTATGCATATCCGGCATCCAATATTTTTTTGATAAACTCAATTTGTTCGATAATGTGACCCGATGCGTGTGGTTCGATGCTTGGCGGCAAAACATTAAGTGCCTCCATCGCTTTGTGGTAACGGTTGAGGTAATATTGCACCACTTCCATCGGCTCAACTTGGTCGAGTCGCGCTTTTTTCGCTACTTTGTCTTCTCCTTCGTCGGCATCATTTTCGAGGTGACCGACATCGGTGATGTTGCGCACATAGCGCACTTTGTATCCCAAATGAATCAGGTAACGAAACAGCAAATCGAATGTGATTGCTGGACGAGCATGACCCAAATGAGCATCTCCATAA
Source organism: Bacteroidales bacterium (assembly GCA_037139375.1). Classification (GTDB taxonomy): domain Bacteria; phylum Bacteroidota; class Bacteroidia; order Bacteroidales; family UBA7332; genus CAXXIC01. Next base: position 4,374 of record JBAXGL010000106.1, read on the forward strand.
ACAGTTGGTCCACAGACGTAGAGGCCTACAAAAGGAGAATTGAGGGGTACGAACTGCTCTTTTTTACGGTGAAGCGTATTATAGATTTTAAGGGAATGATCCATATAGTGATACCTGTATTTGGAATTGAAATGCAAAAATACAACTTTTTTCTATTTTTTAAGTCAGGTTGTAGCGTTTCGTTAAGTTGAGAGGTTTAATTATGACATTCTTTTATAAGTTCATCAAAATGTAATCCTCAATCTTGTTATCAATGCTTGAAACAAACTATCTTTGTACGTTGAACTCTAAAGAATTATTATTGTGATTTTTTAGACTTAAGCACTTTAAACGAAATGCGAAATGGAGAGTCATATACACTTCGACTCTTCATGATAATAGGTAAGTAGAATGAAAAAAATGTTTACGGGAGTAATTTCCCTTGTTATTGTTGCTTTAGTTGTGTTAATTGGATTCAATAACAACAAATCGGCTGATAAAAAAAAGGATAAGGGTGGTAAAGGACAATCAAATGCAAAAGTGGATGCTTTTGTGGTGAAACCTACACTTTTAATTAACGAAATTTCTGTTTCGGGTTCGCTTATGGCTTTCGAAGAAGTCGATTTGAAAAACGAAACAGCTGGTCGTGTAGTGAAAATTAATTTGCCAGAGGGAAAAACGGTTAAGACAGGAACGCTTCTGGTAAAATTGTTTGACGAAGATCTACAAGCAAATCTCCGCAAACTAGAAGCACAATTAGCGCTGCAAAAGCAAATATACAATCGTCAATCGGAATTGCTGAAAATAAATGGGATTAGTCAAAACGATTTCGATCAGACACTCTTGCAAGTAAATGCTCTTGCTTCAGAAATTGAGGTGCAAAAAGTGATGATTCGTAAAACGGAAGTGAGAGCTCCTTTTGATGGCGTAGTCGGCTTGCGAAATATTAGTTTGGGCGCACAAATCACACCTGCTACCCTGTTGGCTACCATTCGACAAGAAAATAAGATCAAACTCGATTTTAGTGTTCCCGAAAAGTATGGAAGTGTTATAAAATCGGGTATGAATATTAAATTTACCTTATACAATAGTGATAAAATGTATGATGCATCGGTGATAGCAACTGAGCGCGAAATAGAAATGGCGACACGCAGCATGAAAGTGCGTGCTGTGGTAAAAAGCAAATCCGATGCTTTAATTCCCGGCGCCTTCACCCACGTTCAACTTTCATTAGGCGAAAACAAAGCGGCACTCATGATCCCTTCTCAAGCCTTGATTCCTCAGGAACGAAACAAAACAGTGATTGTTGCACAACACGGTAAAGCACATTTCGTGCCCGTGAAAACTGGCGTTCGCAAAGTCTCTTCGGTAGAAATTACACAAGGTATACAGTCAGGTGATACCATTATTACTTCAGGGATTCTGTTTCTGAAAGAAGGTGATCAAATCTCTTATTCTAACATCAAAACTGGTTCATTATGATGATTTCAGATTTAGCACTGAAACGTCCCATCGGTGCTGTGGTGATGAGTCTGACGATCATTTTGTTGGGTATTGTCGGCTATAACTTTCTGGGCGTACGGCTTTTTCCTGCTATTGATCCTCCAGTTATCACTGTGCAGACCAACTATACCGGGGCGAATGCCGAAATAATGGAATCGCAGATTACCGAACCGCTCGAAAAAACGATTAATGGTATCGAAGGTGTAAAATCAATATCTTCCTCTTCCGCGATTGGTAACAGTACAATTACGGTGGAGTTTGATTTGAATGCCAATCTGGAGAAGGCAGCCAATGATGTACGAGATAAAGTTTCGCAAGCCTCCCGCAATCTTCCGCAAGATCTTGATGCGCCTCCAGTAGTGACGAAAGCCGATGCCAACAGTGACCCTATTATTTACTTAATTGCTGAAAGTTCATCGATGAATGCTATTGAACTGAGTGATTATGCAGAGAATGTTTTGCAAGATAAATTTCAAACCATTCCGGGTGTAAGTGCTGTGAGTATTTTGGGTCAACAACGACCGGCGATGCGTTTGTGGCTGAATCCCGAAAAACTCTCTGCTTACAATTTGACTGCCGGAGATGTGAAAAATGCTTTGGCAAAAGAAAATGTAGAGATGCCAGGCGGAAAAATCAGAGGAAATGCCACTGAATTAACCGTCAAAACGTATGGTCGATTGGTGACCGAAGAAGATTTCAATAATCTAATTCTTAAGCAAACAAACAATCAAATTGTACGCCTAAGCGATGTGGGTGAGGCAATGTTCGGACCACAAAACGAAGAAACAGGTTCAACTATCAATGGTGTGACAGGTGTTGTGTTGGCACTAGTTCCATTGCCAGGAGCGAATGATATTCAGATTGCAGACGAATTTTACAAACGATTCGACCAGATTAGTAAGAATCTACCTAACGGTATGAAGCTCAATATCGGTCGGGATAAAACCGTTTTCGTTCGCCAGTCGGTAAATGATGTGTTAGAAACTTTAGCAATCGCTATTTCGTTGGTTGTAATTATCATTTTTCTCTTTTTCCGAAACTGGACGATTGCCCTGCGACCACTTATTGACATTCCCGTGTCGTTGATAGGTACGTTTTTCATTATGTATTTGTTCGATTTCTCAATAAATATATTGACTCTGCTCGGCATCGTTTTGGCAACCGGATTGGTCGTGGACGATGGTATAGTGGTTACAGAGAATATTTATAAACGTATCGAGCGTGGAATGGATAAGTGGCAGGCGGCTTTCGAAGGAACACGTGAAATCTTTTTTGCTGTCATCTCTACTTCACTGACTCTGGCGATTGTGTTTATTCCAGTTATCTTTTTGCAAGGCTTTACCGGACGGTTGTTTCGCGAATTTGGTATTGTAGTAGCTGGTGCTGTCTTGATTTCTGCATTCGTTTCACTCACCCTGACTCCGGTTCTGAATGTGAAATTAGGTGGTTCAGGCGGACATTCCCGTTTCTACAACGCTACGGAATTTATTTTCGTGGGCATGGAGAATGGTTATCGTCGATGGCTGGGCTATTTCATCAATAGAAAATCAATTTCTCTTGTTATCTTGGGGATTTGTGTTGCGCTGATTGTCATCTTTTCTTTTGTGTTGAAATCCGAATTAGCACCTTTGGAAGATCACGGTTATGTGCGGACAAGTATCACTGCGCCAGAAGGAACTGAATACAATGCCACTAAGAATATTATAGATCAAATTGGAAGGATGCAGCAGGATTCTTTCTCAGGCGTGAACTATGTTTTGGCGCGATATGGTGGCGGATCGTCAAGCTCAAGCGCAAATACTGGAACTGTGATTACTTTTCTAAAGGAAGCAAAAGACCGGAAACTTTCGCAGCAACAAATATATGACAAACTCTCGGGCATCTACAAGAGAATACCTGATGCACGTGTGATTGCCAGTCAGGAACAGACCATTTCTATCGGATCGTCACGTGGGCTGCCAGTCCAGTTTGTGTTGCAGAACCTTGATTTTGATAAGTTGCACGATGTCTTGCCAAAGTTTATGGACGAGGCACGCAGTAGCAATGTTTTCAGTAATGTAGATGTGGATTTGAAATTCAACAAGCCGGAGTTGAATATTGTGGTTGATCGAATGAAAGCTACCAGTATGGGTGTGAACGAATTGGATGTGTCTGATGCGCTCAACAATGCACTGAGTGGTAGTCGTTACGGCTATTTTCTGAAAAACAACAAACAATATTACGTCATCGGACAGTTGGAGCGCGAAAATCGCAGTCTGCCCGAAAATATTTCATCGCTCTATGTGCGCAACATCAACGGCGAAATGGTGCAGCTCGATAATCTTGTGAAAATGGAAGAAAATAGCAACCCACCGACGTTGTATCACTTCAACCGTTACAAATCAGCTACCGTTTCGGCGAATACCGCACCTGGTAAAACACTTGGAGAAGGCATTAAGGAAATGCAGCGTATAGCAAATAAACTGCTCGACAGCTCTTTCAACACCGCCCTAAGCGGACCGTCGCGTGATTTTGATGAAAGTAGCTCGAATATTTCGTTTGCATTGGTTTTGGCGTTGTTGCTCATTTACTTGATTTTGGCAGCGCAGTTCGAGAGTTTTCGCGATCCATTTATCATCATGCTCACCGTGCCGATGGCGATTGCTGGAGGAATGTTGACGTTATGGGTTTGTGGACAGACCTTGAATATTTTCTCTGAAATCGGAATCATTCTGTTGATTGGTATTGTGACCAAAAATGGTATTTTGATTGTCGAATTTGCCAACCAGAAATACAAAACGGGTTTAGCAAAAAAAGAGGCAGCCTTCGAAGCCGCTTCTGCACGTCTTCGTCCGATTTTGATGACTTCGTTGGCTACTATTTTCGGAGCTTTACCGATTGCTTTTGCCCTTGGTGCAGGAGCGCATAGCCGCATCCCGTTGGGAATTGTGGTGGTAGGTGGTCTGCTCTTCTCGCTCGTGCTCACACTGTTCATCATTCCGGTGATGTATATTATGATGTCGGCTAAAAAATAATTTACGCATGAAAAAACTACTTATACTACTCTTAATTTCCATCAGTTGGACGGCGCAAGCTCAACAACTCTTGACGATAGACGATGCCATAGCAAAAGCGTTGAAAAACAACTACAATATTCTCGTGGCACGCACCAGTGCCGATATCGATAAACTCAACAACACAATGGGCAATGC
>JBAXGL010000107.1:0-8886 GCA_037139375.1 Bacteroidales bacterium
AGCGAAACAAACTGATCGCCCATTTTACCAGACAATTCAACCGCTTTTTGCAAAACGGCATTCGACTCGCGGCTCAAGTACGGCTCACCCCCACCCGACACACGAGGATACGATTCGATGTCTTTGTCGACAATCGTCAGAATAGTTGCGCTATTAACGCCTAATTTCTGGAAAAGGAAATTAACCACGCTTTCGCCTTCGGTTACAATTCCTTTCAGCAAATGTGTAGGCTCGATAGCTTGTTGACTATTAGCTGAGGTCAAGTCTATTGCTTTTTGAATGGCCTCTTGCGATTTAATGGTGAAATTGCTTAGGTTCATAACGTTTCGTTTTAAAGTTTTTTGTTCTAATTATATTACCACAATATCTTTGCCAAACTAAAAAACGGTGACATTTTGGCAGTTAATTTTAATTTTAGGCTGGGGAGAATGACAAACATGACAAAAACGATTGGGAGGTAACAATTGCGTTAACCATGTTCAACGGTGTCAGTTTGGTTTTAAGGTCACTTCCATTTTGGCAATTTCGCTTGGTGCCACTTTGCCCGAGAACATAATGGCATAAGCATGGGTAAATTCAGCGCCAAGAAACACAATCATCGATGAATACGAAACCCAAAGCATAATCAGAATGATAGATCCAGCAGCGCCATAGCCTGTTCCGGGATTTGTATTTCCAAAATATAACCCCAATGCAAATTTCCCGATTTCAAAGAGAAATGCTGTTACAAAAGATCCTATCCACACGTGTTTCAATTTAATTTTTGCATCTGGCAAAATCTTAAACATAAGAGCGAATAAGACAGCCAAAATAGAAAATGACAAGCCATAATTGAGCACTTTCAACATCAATATAAACGAATCGGAAAAATGACTATTTAACCAATTTCCAAATGCCGCAATCAGACTTGAAATCAACAACGATACGATAAGTAAAAAAGCAATCGAAATGATTAACCCAAACGAAAAAAGCCTGACTCTAATTATTTGCCAAATGCCAGAATTCTTTCTGTCCAATTTCACTTCCCAGATTGTGTTTAAGCTATTTTGAAATTCGGCAAATACACCTGTTGCACCTATTAGAATGGTAATTACTCCAATAATGGTGGCTAATACAGAATTTTTTAATCTGCTCGCTTGAATAATGATGTCCTGAATTTGATTCGCTGTTTCGGCACCCATTGTGGAACTAAATTGTGCTGCTACCTGATTATTCACTGCTTCGCTACCAAAAAAATAACCACCAAGGGTCATGATAATAACCAATAAACCGGGTAATGCAAAAATGGCATAATAGGCAATCACGGCACTTTCGCGAAACGGATCTTTTTCAAACCATTTTCTGAAGGCAATCTTTATAACTCTAAGCAGTTTCTGAAAACGTGACTTCATTGTTATTGAGTGGTTTATATATTTAAATAGGGTTTATGCAACAATCAGAAAGACTCAAATTATCGCTGTTTGTTGCATCTTATATTTGTGAATTTTCACAAAACTAAGGTAAGCTAAGCAGAAAAGATAAATGTTACAAAATTTTAGGAAGAAATTACATGATTCACACTTCTACATTTCAGTCGCAAAGCATTATGTATTCTCAAATCAGGAATCACGATTTACCCTCTTTGGCTTTGGAATAAATTCCAACGCAAGCATATTGGCTATATGATTTTAAACCCATGCGATAGGTAGCTTCTGTCAGCATTAACACAATCAGGTTTTATTCATATCAAAGTCCCGACAGAAAACTCATCTGTCGGGACTCTTTTTGTTCTTATAATACCGCCAAGTCTCAAAATTACCAATAACAAACCCATTCCGAATTTTAGAGTAAATTGCTTGCTAATTCCGACAATTTACTCCGCTCACCTTTCAGCAGATTAATATGAGCAAATATTTCCTGCCCTTTCATCTTGTCTATCAAATAAGCCAATCCGTTAGATTCAGAATCGAGATAAGGTGAGTCAATCTGTTGAATATCGCCGGTGAATACCATTTTCGTATTTTCGCCAGCTCGAGTCACAATCGTTTTCACTTCGTGAGGCGTAAGGTTTTGTGCTTCGTCGATAATACAGAACGTTTCTGACAGACTTCGCCCGCGGATAAAAGCCAAAGCTTCGATTACCAATTGATTATTGATAAGCATATCGTCGATAATCTTAGCATCGGCAGAAGTAGGTGCAAACTGATGTTTGATTACCGTCAGATTGTCGAAAAGGGGTTGCATATAAGGAGCAATCTTCTGTTTTTCGTCACCCGGGAGAAATCCAATATCTTTGTTTGCCAACGACACAATAGGGCGCGCTAGTAGAATCTGTTTATACTCTTGATGCTGCTTGAGAGCAGAAGCCAAAGCTAACAAAGTCTTGCCTGTACCTGCTTTGCCAGTGATAGCGACTAACTGTATCTCTTTGGCATTGAGCACTTCGAAAGCGAAACTTTGCTCAGCATTGCGAGGTTCTATGCCGTAGTTTTTATCTTTCTTGATTTTCTGAATCGTGCGATCAATCGGATTGTATCGCACCAACACCGAAGATCGAAGGCTTTGCAAAATGAAACATTCGTTGGGTTGTAACAAACTACCTTGTTCGAATTCAGAAATCGGAACACCTTCTTTAGAGCCATATATTTTATCAATCAGTTCGGGATCTACGTCAGTAAAAATCTGCTCATTTTTATCGAACAAATCTACGTTTGTCACCTTATCATTGATGTAATCTTCGGTGAGAATACCCAACGCACGAGCTTTCATTCGCAAGTTCACGTCTTTGGTCACCAATATGGTTTTCGTAGATTTGTTTTTCTTCATCAAAGAGATAGCCGACGAAAGAATTTTATGATCGGGGCTTCGTTCCATAAACACCGCTGCTACTTCGGGTTCGATGTGGTCGTTTACTATAATGAAAAGTTTACCTAAACCGGGTCCTAATTCAGCCCCTTTTTTAAATAGGTCGTTGTTGCTGAGATCATCTAACTGTCTGACAAATTCGCGGGCATTGTAATTAATTTGCTCAGAACCCTTCTTAAATTTATCCAGCTCTTCGAGCACGATGATGGGAATGTACAAGTCATTGTCTTCAAAATTCTCTAAACACTTGTAATCGTGGAGGATAATGTTTGTATCCAACACAAAATTTTTCTTGCCGCCCATAATTTTCAATTTTAATGTTGATATTTGCAGGAAAATTACAAATTTAATTTATTATAATCTACTATTCCGAATAATATTTTGCAATGAATTACGAGCAAACCATCGAATATTTATTCAGTCGACTGCCTATCTATCAACGAATCGGAGCTTCTGCCTACAAAGAAGGATTAGATAATAGTTTGATTTTAGATAATTATTTAGGATTTCCACATCGAAAATATAAAACCATACATGTGGCCGGCACCAATGGTAAAGGCTCTACTTCGCATCTTTTAGCTGCTATATTGCAGCAAGCAGGTTACAAAACCGGACTATACACCTCACCACATTTGGTCGATTTCAGAGAACGTATTCGTGTGAATGGAGAGCCTGTTTCAAAAGATTTTATCGTTGATTTTGTCGCCAGTCATTCTACTTTTTCAGAGCAAATACATCCCTCCTTTTTCGAATTAACAATGATGATGGCTTTCGATTATTTTGCTTATTCAGCAGTCGATGTAGCGATTATCGAAGTCGGATTGGGTGGTCGATTAGATAGCACAAATATCATTACTCCAGTGCTTTCTGTCATTACCAACATCAGTTTCGATCACGTTCAGTTTTTGGGTGATACGTTGCCAAAAATTGCGGCAGAAAAAGCTGGAATTATCAAACCGAATGTTCCAGTAGTTATTGGAGAAGCAGATGGCGATGTTCGAGAGGTTTTTGCCACCAAAGCGAAGGAGATGAACGCATCCATTTCGTTTGCACAAGAAGTGCCTATTCTGCAGTCTGCACACATTTTATCAACGGGTGGATGGTTTTTCAAAACCACTCAACATGGAGAAATCGTGGGCGAATTAGGTGGACTGTGTCAGGATAAGAATGCGGCAACTGTATTAGCCGCTGTGGATGAACTCCTTAAATCAGGCTTTGATATATCTGACCTCGCCATTAGGCAAGGATTTGCTCACGTTTGCAAGTTGACAGGACTGCAAGGTCGTTGGCAGAAAATCTCCGATTCACCTACCATTATTTGTGACACAGCTCACAACGAAGGTGGCATGAGGTATGTGGTTGAGCAACTGAGACACGAGAATTACAATCAGCTACACGTGGTGCTGGGCATGGTGAATGATAAGGACATCAGCAAAGTGCTATCGATTTTACCCAAGTCTGCTCGTTATTACTTCACAAAAGCCTCAATTCCAAGGGCTTTAGACGAATTAGAATTGCAACGATTAGCTTCCAAATTTGAATTGGAAGGAGAAGCCTATACTACGGTAAACAATGCTTTGAAAGCAGCCCAAAAAAGCGCTTCATCGGATGACTTCATTTACACAGGTGGCAGCACATTTATAGTGGCCGATGCTTTGAAAGTGATGCAAAATCAGTAGTTTCACACCTGTTCGTGTAGAAATAATTGGCTACACTGGCGGTTTTAGCTCTTCCAGATTTAGCATTTTATTGTTTGTTAGTGTCTAAAAATGATTTTAAACACTGATACTGATGAAAATTAAGGATAAATATTTTTTTATTCGAAGAAAAACGGTTTTATTTGCATAACAATAATCTCTTAAACGAAAACAGCTGTGCCTATGCCCAAATCCTTTACTTAGAATTTCACTAAAACACGCTTATGAAAAACCTAGTAAAGTTGACTGATGAACAATTAGTCGTAATTTTTGCAAATGGAGACAACACGGCATTCGATGTATTATTGACTCGCCACAAAACAAAAATATTCTCTTACATATTTTATACTGTTCGTGACCGCGACTTGGCAGAAGATATCTTTCAAGACACGTTTATGAAAGCCATTGTGACAATTAAGCAAGGCCGATACTCTGAAAATGGAAAGTTTGCTGCCTGGATAAGTCGCATTGCACACAATTTAATCATTGATTACTTCCGCCAAGATAAAGATGACCTCTCCACTACATGTGAAGATAATGGCATTTTGAACAACAGCAAATTCAGTGAAGGAACTATCGAAGATGAAATGGTGAAGTTGCAGATACGTTCGGATGTACGCAAAATTATCCGCGAATTGCCTATCAATCAGCGCGAAGTGCTCATTATGCGCTACTACAAAAATCTTAGTTTTAAGGAGATTGCAGACCTGACTGGTGTCAGCATCAACACGGCCTTAGGACGTATGCGTTATGCCCTGATTAATATGCGGCGCATTGCCCAAGAACACAATGTGAGTCTGACAATGGATTAAATTGATTATACATTCAGAAAAACAAAAATAGGTCAAACTTGAATAAAGTTTGACCTATTTCATTATCTGTATTCCGATATTAAATCGTCTCCGTAATTCTTTCAGTGACCAAAGTATGGTAGCGTACAAAATTCTCATCGTGCATATATTCGTGCAATTGCTTTTGCCACTGTTGAGCTTCTGCTGATAATGCCATCAGTCTATTGTTATTTTCCAAATTACGTGGATCTGTTTTTTGTATTTTTGCCATTTCATGAAACTCTTTCAACCATTTCTCATAAACTTTAGCAAAGTTAGCTTGGTCGGGTGTCAGTGTGATTTGTATTTCTCTGTCTTTTACCACTTTAGAAACACCAGTTGCACTTAGTGTGGCAGCACCCAAAACTAATCCCAGTTTTGTTAAGAATTCCCGACGATTCGATTTATTTTCGCCCATATTTCAACTTATTATTTTCAATATTTAAAACTTAGTTCCACTCTCTAAATCTATTCTGACCTATATAATACATTCAGCGCCATGATTGTTCACGCCCACACGTTTTTTTAAATAAAAAGAACCTCGATAAAGCTTTTTTTACTTCTCGAGGTTCTTCTTAAAAACCATTAGGTTTACTTTTAAGCGGTCGTAGCGATAACATTTTTGACGAGCAACTTTCTCAATGAGCGAAAAAATCAATCTCTTTTGTTTGCTTTTTTGAGTAGTTTCTCTGCTTTTTTCTCTTTTGGAGTTTTCAAAGCTTCTTTTTTTACAGCCTTCTTTGCATCTGTTGATTTTGCCATTGTCTTTAGAATTTATGGTTTGGAGAATTTGTTTCTTTTTGTAAAAGTAGAAAATATTCTGTAGCTTCCAACATCATTTGAATAAATTGTACTTAAATCAGAAAAAGGCCTCCTTTGCAGGAAGCCCTTGTTATAATCTGTTTTAATACTCTCAATGATTAGAACTCACAATTCTTCGGTGTGCGTGGGAAAGGGATCACGTCGCGGATATTTGTCATTCCAGTCACAAACAGCACAAGACGCTCAAAACCAAGCCCAAAGCCAGAGTGTGGTGCCGCCCCAAAACGGCGGGTATCAAGGTACCAACTCATCTCTTTTACAGGCACATGCATTTGCTCCATACGTTCTACCAATTTCTCGTAGTTTTCTTCACGCTGCGAACCACCGATAATTTCTCCGATTTTTGGGAAAAGCACATCCATTGCACGTACAGTTTTACCATCATCGTTAAGTTTCATATAGAATGCTTTGATATCTTTCGGATAATCGATCAAAATAACTGGTTTTTTGAAATGTTTTTCAACCAAGTAACGCTCATGCTCCGATTGCAAATCAGCTCCCCAGAATACAGGAAATTCGAATTTGTGACCACTCGCTTCAAGTATCTTCACACCTTCGGTATATGGCAGACGTACGAAATCGTTTTCTGTCACAAATTTCAATCGCTCAATCAACTCTTTGTCATACATTTCGTTCAAAAACGACAAATCGTCTTGGCAATATTCCAACGCATAGGCAATCAAGTATTTGAGGAAATCTTCCGCCAAATCCATGTTGTCGACAATCTCGTTGAAAGCAACTTCGGGTTCAATCATCCAAAATTCAGCCAAGTGGCGTGGAGTATTCGAATTTTCTGCACGAAAAGTTGGGCCAAATGTGTATACAGAACCCAATGCCATTGCACCAAGTTCTCCTTCGAGCTGTCCAGAAACAGTGAGGTTAGCACTTTTACCAAAGAAATCTTGATCGTAATCGACAGATCCTTCGGCATTTCGTGGCAATTTCTCCAAATCAAGTGTTGTTACCTGAAACATGGCACCTGCGCCCTCAGCATCAGATGCTGTGATAATGGGAGTATGAAGGTAAAAATATCCTCTATCGTTGAAGTATTTATGAATAGCAAACGCCAAATGATGACGAACACGCAACACAGCACCAAAAGTATTCGTACGTGGACGAAGGTGCGCAATCTCGCGAAGGAATTCCAAAGTATGACCTTTCTTTTGCAATGGGAAAGTAGTAGCATCGGCAACACCCAAAACTTCAATTTCTTTGGCTTGTACTTCTGCACGCTGACCTTTGCCTTGTGATTCCACCAACACACCATTCACACTGATGCAAGCACCTGTGGTAATAGCTTTGAGAGCTTCTTCGCCAAACAAATCCACATCTACCACCACTTGAACATTGTTGATAGTAGAACCATCGTTCAAGGCAATAAAGTTGACCTGCTTGCTTCCTCTGCGGGTTCTCACCCACCCTTTTATATTCACCTCTGCGCCGAAATCTTCGCGTTTCAACACATCATTAACTTTTGATCTTTTTAATTCCATAACTTATAAGTAAGTGATAAGTCAAAAAACTCTAATTTTCTATTCGAATGCGCCCATACGAAGCATATTCACCTCTGTTTGAGATAAATATCTCCAATGACCACGTTGTACGTTTTTCTTTGTCAAACCTGCAAAATAAACACGGTCAAGTTTGAATACTTTGTATCCTAAATGTTCGAAAATACGACGAACAATGCGATTGCGTCCTGAGTGAATTTCGATACCAATCTGGTTCATATCCACTTCATTAGCATAACTGATTGCATCTGCGTGAATTTCTCCATCTTCGAGTTCGATTCCTTCTGCAATTTTCTCCAAATCTTCTTTGGGAATATCTTTATCCAACCAAACGTGGTAGATTTTCTTTTTCGAGAATTTTGGGTGCATCAATTTTGAAGCTAAATCGCCATCGTTTGTCAACAACAAGACTCCGGTTGTATTTTTATCCAAGCGACCAACTGGGTAAATGCGCTCATTGCAAGCACCTTTCACTAAGTCCATAACGGTCAAACGAGCTTGTGGATCGTCGGCTGTAGTCACGCAATCTTTCGGTTTATTGAGCAAAACATACACTTTGCTTTCTAATTTCACCAATTGATCATGAAAATGCACTTGATCCATTCGGCTTACTTTTGTACCCAATTCAGATACAACTTCACCATTTACTTTAACAACACCTGCCTGAATGTATTCATCTGCCTCACGACGCGAGCAAGTGCCAGCATTTGCCAAATATTTATTCAAACGAATAGGTTCGTTCGGATTAGTAATGGTATCCTGATATTCAACTGGTCTTGAAGGACGATCTTGAACATCTTTGCGGAAAGGTCTGTCACTACCAGGACGACTATTGCCACCTCGATTGAAACCACCTTGACCACCCGAACGCTCACGGTTGAATCCGCCGCCGCTATTCGGACGGTCGAAACTGCGACCACCTTCGCGATTAAATCCACCATTATTAGGTCGATCAAAGCTTCTGCCGCCTTCGCGATTGAAACTTCCGCCTTCACGCAACGGACGACCAAAACCGCCTTCGCGACTGCCTTGTCCTTCACCATCGAATGATCTGCGTGGTTTATCAAATCCTCCTTCACCGCGGTTAGCATCGTTGTTGCGGTCTCTATTAAATCCACTTTCGCGGTTAAACCCGCCGTTATTTGAACGGTCAAAACCTCGACCACCTTCGCGGTTAAAGCC
>JBAXGL010000108.1:0-8606 GCA_037139375.1 Bacteroidales bacterium
TAAGCCACCATTACTGATGCATCGAATGGAAGCATATTTACAACTGGAATCCATTGTTTAACATTGTGTTTAACCCCGACTCCCCATAATCCAACATTCATACCTTTGAATTTTAAATCAGGAGAGTATCTGATAGTAATATCCGTTCCCAATGGTAGTCCAATGCCAAGCTGAATATTGGCAGATGGCATATATTTAGAAATGCCATCAGGAGTTTTGAATGTCGAAATGACAGTGCTCCCGTTTTTAAGTTGTAAATCTACTCCGCTACCACTACCACCAAAAGTAGGTGCTGTCGTGACACTCGGATTTACAGGACTTATGTTTGGAATCCCTGTAATATTAAAATTCTGCTCAGAAGTAGGAACGAAAGAAACACTTGCGCCGATTGTTAAATCAAATCCTAAAACGCTGTGAGTTGCCGCTGTATTATACCAATTAGATCCTAATCCTGCAGCAAATCCAACTCCAGCAGGTTTTAAGTATCCTTCTGCAAGAGTTCCAATTGCACCACCTGCTTTGAAAATTGATGAAATGTCTTCTTGAGCTGACGCCGAAAATGGAAAAAGCAGTAATGCTAATGCGCCTAATGTGATTTGAATTTGTTTTTTCATAATCTTAGTTATTAGTGTATTATAATCTGTAAATATAAAAACAAATGTAAAGAATAATTATGAAAATAAAAAATGATTAACTGAAATATTAGTGTAGAATCTTAATAATACGAATTATCGTGTTGATCTAATCAGTGAAATAAACTCTTCTCTTGTTTTAGCTTGTTGAAAAATGCCTGTGAAATCTGAAGTTGTTGTTACAGAATTTTGCTTCTGAACACCTCTCATTTGCATACACATGTGGGTGGCTTCAATCACGACCATCACACCTAAAGGATTCAATGTCTGTTGTATACACTCTTTAATCTGGGTAGTCAATCGCTCTTGAATCTGAAGTCTGCGAGAGAAAACATCTACCACACGGGCAATTTTGCTCAACCCCGTGATGTAGTGGTTTGGAATATAGGCTACGTGTGCTTTCCCGAAAAACGGCAGCATGTGATGTTCACACATCGAGAAGAGGTCGATATCTTTGACAATCACCATTTGACGATAATCTTCCTGAAACATCGCACTTTTGATGATTTCAGAAGGATCAGTGTTGTACCCTTGAGTCAGAAACTGCAACGCATTTGCTACCCGTTCTGGTGTTTTGAGAAGTCCTTCGCGCTGTGCATCTTCACCAAGTAATTCAAGAATTTTGCCATAATGTAAGGCAATCTCATCGGTCACTTTTTGTTCAACGGGGTAAAGGTTTTGGTGGTAGTCCATACTATTTTCGATGAAAATTAGTGATATATTTTGATGTCTTCTTCAACTATATAGGTCTCTTTGCCATATTGAGGGAAGAGCTCTTTTATTTTACGCATAATTTCGTGTGCTTCCTCATACGTTCGACAATTACCTGCACGCAATCTCCAGAATGGTGATTTAAAGGTGATGTAGGTTTCTACCTCTGGCATATCGCGTTTCATGTTTGCGTCTCGTTCGAAAGCTTGTTTCTTAGATGTACTCTGATTGTTGCCAGAAAATACTTGAACACGGTAGCCTTTCCCTACTGTGAAATTATTTCGTGCCACGGTTACCTCTTTTCGTTTGCCGATTAGGTCTTTGATGCGGTCGTCTTGAGAAATCTTAATTTTGCCTTTGCCAATCTCTTCGTTTTGAAGTGATTGAATGATTGTTGTTGCAGAATCCGAGCTGTAAGAATTTGCAAAAAGATGTATTTGAAAAGCAAAAATGAGAAGAATCAATAATGGTCTCATAAAATCGAATATTAAAACGAAATTCTACTTTTAAAAAGAAACAAACACGGAGCTGGTCAGTTCAACCACACTCCGTGTTTCTTGTTTTATGGAATAATTATCCCCAAGCCTCGATGATAGGCATGAATGCAGCAACTGTCAAAGCAGCTCCACCAATCAAACCTCCGTCAACATCAGGGTTTGCGAACAATTCTTTCGCGTTTCCGCCGTTGCAGCTTCCACCGTAAAGGATTGAACAGTTATCAGCAACTTCTTTACCGTATTTGCCAGCTACTACACTGCGGATGTATTCGTGGATTTCTTGTGCCTGAGCAGCAGTTGCAGTTTTACCTGTTCCGATAGCCCAAACTGGTTCGTAAGCCAATACGATTTTGCCGAAATCTTCTGCCGAAAGGTCGAACAACGACTCTTCAATTTGAGTGGTTACCACTTCGTTTTGTTTGCCTGCTTCGCGTTCTTCCAATACTTCGCCAATACAGAAAATAGGAGTCAAACCGTTAGCCAATGCCAATAATGTTTTTTCTTTCAGAATAGCAGTTGTTTCGCCATAATAAGCGCGACGCTCTGAGTGACCAAGGATAGCGTATTTTGCGCCTGTAGAAGCCACCATCGCTGCCGATACTTCGCCAGTGTATGCACCAGATGCTTTGTCTGCCAAGTTTTGAGACGCCACGCCAATTTTAGTTGTGTCGATCGCTGAAGCAACGCTTGCAAGGTGAATAAATGGAGTTCCGATTACTACATCGCAGTTAATCGCTTTTCCTGCCAAAGCAGAGTCCAACTCTTTTGCTAATTCCAATCCTTCTTGCAAGGTTTTGTTCAATTTCCAGTTTCCGGCTACAATCTTTTTTCTCATAATAATTTTAGTTGTTAGTGATTATTTTATTTTTTGATTTATATTTTCTGATTTTGGATAATACAATTAAAGAAACTTTTTCGAATAATAGTATAAACGCCAAAGATGCTAAAATGGTGAAGAAAAGTTTCCACATGACATTGCGTTCTTGAGCTGAATTGTTTTTTATTGCCCCTAAATTGACGGTTTTTATGTAGGTATTCATCTCTTGTTCATTAGGGATATCGACCGAATTCCATTTACCAACCACTATGCCTTTTTTGAGTAGCATTAATCCTGGATTGGCACGAATCATTGTTTTTAGGGTTGTTTGGTCGGTGAAACAAAAAGGATAATCTGCGGCTGTGCCGTTTACCCATTCAGTTATTTCATCATCACCAGACGCAGTGAGTGCATAAAATGGAATATTTTTGTCTTTCGCAAAATCGTAGATGTCGTTGATTCTATCGATGTGAGCATCAGAGGCTTTATCTAATCGTGGTGTGATTAATAAAAACGTGAATGAGCTGTCTTGCAGTACAATATCTGTAATCTCTTCGCCACTCTTTTTTAGTGTGATGGAGAAATCATGAATTTTCGGTTCAAACCCCTTCTTTAGTAAAACAGATTTTTGTTCTACAAAATGCCAGGTTGTGTCGTTGGCTGGGTAGTTTTGAAGGGTAAATTCTTTCTTTTCGCCTTTTTTCTCGTAGATGAACGTTGACTCAAAAATATCTACTGAGGCTCCTTCTGGAACTTTCATTTCATCTGGAATGTTTGCCCCGATTTTGTAAGGAAGAAAATCGATGTATGGCAAATGGCTGTAGTTGTGCTCTGATACGCTGAGGCAAAATACGAAAGCCAGAAAAGAAGGAAACCAATGAATTTTGTGGTGATAAAGATGTGGGATATTCTCTCGCTCAATAAAATAGAAAACAGCTGCAGCAAGGAGTATAATATTCTTACCAAAAGTTTCCCAGTTTGTCAGTTTTAGCGCATCGCCAAAGCATCCGCAATCGCTTACCGGATTGGCAATTGCCAAATACAAGGTGAGTGGCGTCATTACAGCCATCATCAACAAAACGTAGATGGAAGATTGGCGTGGACTGAGCGATAAAAGAATGTTTACGCCTAAAAGAAATTCAACTGCGGAAAGCAGAAAAGCAAACAAGAGTGCATAATGACCTAAAAAATCGAGGTGCATTGCCGACAAATAGTCTTCAAACTTAATGGCAGAACCAAGAGGATCGATTGCCTTTACAAATCCTGAGAAGATAAATGTAGAACCGAGTAACAGGCGGCTTAGCCAAATGAGAATGGTTTTTAGCAATTGCATGGAACGTGTTTATTCGTTTTCCGAAAATTCAATTTTAATCAACCCAAAAAGAGAATAATTCACCATATCCATATAGTTGGCATCAATGCCTTCCGATACGATGGTTAGGCCGTTGTTGTTCTCAATCTCTTTGGTGCGATGTATTTTCATCAAAATGAGGTCGGTGTAAGAGCTGATGCGCATCAAACGCCATGCTTCATCGTAGTCGTGGTTTTTCTTGTACATCAATTCTTTGGTGATGGTCATGTACTTGTCGTAAAGGGAGAGAACTTCCTCATTAGAAAGTTTCGGACAATCGTTGTAGCCTAATTCTAGTTGAATGATACCAATAATTCCGTAGTTGACGATTCCGATAAATTCGGAGCGAATATCTTCATCAATTTGCGAAAAACCTTTTATTTCGATATTGCGAATTCGATTTGCTTTGATGTAGATTTGATCTGTAATCGAAGTTGGGCGCATAATTCGCCAAGCTGGACCATAGTCTTTCAGTTTTTTTGCAAAGAGATTGCGACAGAGCGAGATGACTTGTTCAAATTGTTGGACAGTAGCTTCCATATTTTTTCGGAAAATGGTTTAAAAAACGCTGCAAAGGTAATAAATTTCGGGGAAATCTGAAAAGTTACGAGACGATAGTTCTGCATAAAACAATACCCTAATTTGCACCTTTGCAGTAAGAATAACATTATCCAATAATATCAGTTATTTGATTTTCGAGTTTAAGCAAATCCTTGGTGAAATTACGAATTCCTTCGGAGAGTTTTTCGGTCGACATAGCATCTTCATTCATCATCCAGCGAAAGCCTTTTTCGTCGAGATTGAGCAATTTGGCGTCAGAAACTTTTGCTTGATCAACTATTAGTTTTTGAGGAAGAAGACCGTCTTTTTTCTCCAATTCGTCGAGTAAAGAGGGCGAAATGGTAAGCAAATCGCACCCTGCCAATTCGGTGATTTCGCCAATATTGCGGAAACTGGCACCCATGACCAACGTACTGTAATTGAACTTTTTATAATAATTGTAAATCGAAGTTACAGATTTTACACCAGGGTCTTCGGCTGGCGTGATTTCTCCGAGATTGCTGTTTTTTTTGTGCCAATCGAGGATGCGTCCTACAAAAGGAGAAATGAGCGTGATGCCAGCATCGGCGCAAATAATCGCTTGCGAAAGCGAAAAGAGCAGAGTCAGGTTGCAATGAATACCTTCTCTTTCGAGTACTTCTGCGGCACGTATTCCTTCCCACGTAGAGGCTATTTTGATGAGTATGCGGTCTTTGCTTATTCCGGCATCAGCATAAAGCGAAATCAACTCATGCGCCTTGCTGATGGTTCCCTTGGTGTCGAATGACAATCTAGCATCGACCTCGGTGGAGACACGCCCAGGAACAATTTTGAGTATTTCGAGTCCGAAATTGACAGCTAATTTGTCCATCGCGATTTCTACCTGCGTTTGGCGGTTATTTGATTTGCTTTTGGCAAAATCAATCGCTTCATCCGTAAGTGATTTGTACTGTGGGTTTGTCGATGCGGCAAAGATGAGTGAAGGATTCGTCGTGGCATCTTGTGGCTTGTACTTGATCATGGTTTCGAAATCTCCCGTATCGGCAACCACGACCGTTTGCTGTTTTAATTGCTCGAGTAAATTCATAATGTAGTGTTTTAATAATGGGTTAATAGAAAAAAAAACTTGCGATTCGTTGAATAGGGTTTGGAGACGTTTAAAATTACTTTATAACTTTAAACGTCTTTGCGAATTGATTGTTTTGAATTCGAATAATAAAGGTTCCTTTTTGTAATTGAGGAAGCTGGCTCACAGACGATTCTGCATTAGTTTGGAGTAATCGCACTCCGGTAATCGAATAGACTTGAATGGATTCGTTCCCTTGTAATCCCAAAATGGAAACAACTCCATTTTTATTTGCAACTTTTAAATTGGCTAAATTATTCGATAAAATTCCACTGCTCAGTGTAGTTTTAACTCCCATTAATTCTGACGGTTGAGAGACTGATGACGCCAATGTAGCGCGCACTTGATAAAAATAGGTGCTGTTTTCATTCAATCCACCTACGATTGCTTGGTTGGTTGCCACCGATTTGTTTTTCAATACAAAAGTGGTGTCTTGATTTCCGTATTTTGCCTGCACATCGTCCAAAGACAAATACCCACTTCCTATTTTGTTATATGTGAATCGGAAAGCTCTATAATTTTGTGATTTTGTAAAACTATAACTCGGATATGTTTTAGTTGTGTTTTTATAAATAATACTATCAATTCTCACCCAATTCCCATCAATATTGGCATCGAGTAAAAAGGAAGAACCTGTACTTGCTGAAGCAAAACGGTACATAAAGGTGAAGTTTGAAACTGCTTGTGGATAGGTTTTAGTCTGCAAATATTCTTTGTTTTTTAGCTGAATCGAAGGAATCGCAATACCCGAGCTAGTCGTTGTCGTGTAAATTCCACTGGCAGTACCCGACCATCCGGCAGGAAGCGGAGTCCCAGAAGATCCTACTCCCAAAAATCCTTCCACCTCTGTTGTGTCGGCTTGTCCGTTCATCTGAAAGACATTAAGCAAATAACCCGATGCATAAAGCGTCTGTTCCCAATCGGCAGTAACCTGTTTGTCGAGTATTTCGCTCGGTTGCATTATCACAGGAGCATCGAGGGCTGAGGTATGCAATTGCATGGTATTGATGGCGTCAGAGTTTCCACCCGTTTTCACAGCCGTTACTTTATAAGTATATGAGCTGGTTGGCGAAAGATTAGAAACAGCATAAGTCGTATTTTTACCCACAGGAAAATCTTGCAGCAAATAGTTAGCTGACGATGCTAATGTCATCGAATGATTCCCCAACATGGTGTAAGAATCTATTGGTAATGTGGTCCATTCGATAGGATTGTAAACTGAAATCGGATGCGTGACATTCGTTTTGCGTTGCAATGTCAAGTCCAATCCCCAAGTGACATCGGCACCCGCATCTGCCTGACCCACCATGTCGATAATGACACCACTTCGAAGCAACGCCACCGCATCATTTCCATTAAAACTAAGCAGTGAATCAGTAAGCATTTGTGCTTTTGAAAGCATACCTGCAATAGCTTTAGAATGTACTATGACATAGCTTTGATTGTTTGCTAACGTGCCTGATAATTTGAGCGTAGCACCAAAAGCACCGGCACCGTTCGACTGTTTTTGAAGCGAATATTTCGATAAATCAATTGATTTGCCAGTGCCGTTGTAGAGTTCGATGGCTTTGTTCCAGCTACTTCCTTCCACGTAAGTCGCTATCACCAAATCGCCAGCTTGCGGATCGCCTTGATACAAACTTAGCTTGTAGTCTGTCGCTAGTGGGTCGGCAATCCATTGCAACGTTCCGCCAACTGGCGTAATATCGGTAGGTTCTAGCGTGATGAAGTCCGCAGAAGCTAAGGCTTTAATTGGAATATTCAGCTTTTCAGCCAATCCACCACCTTGAATCACTAACGTGTCGAGCACCAAACCAGACACTTTCGGATTGAACGTGATAGTCAAATCGGTTCCGGCTAATGCGTTTTCTGCCGTAATAGTGGTGGGCGACAAAGCCAGTGTTGAACTGTTTTTCAATAACGAAACAGTGATATTCGAATTGATGTTTACTCCTTCAATCCTAAGAGTTTTAGCGCGGGAATCATTCACCAAAATCACACCAAAGTCGATAGAAACGCCTCTTCGGGGTGTCAATAGAAAAGGTGCAGTTTCGTCGGGGAATGGAAAAACAGTGGTCGAATCTTTGCCCCAAATGTATTCTGCCAAATCGGGATAGTCGATAAATGGATTGCGATTGCCCTGAATGGCATACACCGCTTCGATGCGCGCCAACTCCTTGGGGCTGACGGGATCCTGACGATTCCATTTCAGTAACAAATCTATCGCCCAAGGCTTCCAAACGGGGTAGGTATTATTGTCTATCATTGGCGATTGCCAGAGCGGTGCGAAGTTTTCGTAAACGGTCGAAATATAGAAATAGGAACGAGCAAAGTCGCCCTTGAACTCGTCAGCTGGTTCGAAACAGTTACCCGTGTAGGTCGACTCAAAGCCGTTTTTGCCAACTTTGCTCACCCCATTATCGAGTGTCGGCGTACCAATGACTTCCCCAATTGGTAAGTCGTTTTTCGTAGAGTTGGTCAATCCATCTGCTGGATAGAGGTGGAAAAGATCGCGGTAAGCCATCGTGTTGTAGCCTCCCCACCAGCTTTTGGGCAGCGAGTGCTCGATGTGCATTCCCGAAACGGCCGAAAAGCCTTTGAAATAACGAACCGAATCGGAATACATATCGACGACCGAACCATCAGGTTTCTGATCGGCATAGAAGAATCCTTCCCACGTGAAGCCTTTTCCACTCCCAAAGTCGAGCACTTTCTGAGGCGCTGCATAGGTATGAAGAGCCGTTTTGAGTGCCGCTTTTTTCTTGTTTTTTGCAAAATAGTAAAAGCCAGAAGGCACACCCGCAAACAAAAATGATTGCGCACAAAACGCTACAATCAGACTCAACAAGAGTCTTAAACGAAGTACATACATATCCCAAAATTTTTGCTAAGGTAGTGATTTAATGAATATGTTGATAAATTGGCTCCTAAG
>JBAXGL010000109.1:0-8568 GCA_037139375.1 Bacteroidales bacterium
GCTTCGTGCGACAACTCTTGTCCGCCTTTGAAGCCAATGGCAAAAAGCAGGTATATGGAGATGAATTTCGACATATTGGCCGGAATCTCCAAATCACTTTTCACATACACGGCAATGATACCCAGAACAAAAAACAACAATGCCGGATTTGTTAAATTCTCAATCAGTAAACTTAGGTCTATTTGTGCGTTCATAACTTTTTGTTTTTAAATTATCATTTTATTATTTCATTTATGGATTGCAGACATCGCAAAACTGCGGGTCTTCTTCTGTTTTGTTGTGCGGGAATTGCTCCTCTTTGGTGTAACGACACTTAGCGCAGGTATATACATAGCTCAATGTCGATTGTGTTGGTGCATGGCAAAGCTTACATAGCAGCCCTTCTTTTGCGCTTGTTACACCAAATCCGGGCGTACCACATTGCGGACAGCACGATTTAATCTTCTCCACCAACTTTTGAGCCGCTTTTTCTATCACCCGCATCCGAGTAGGATTGAAGAGAGCACGCATATCCGTTTCGACATAAACCACGCCATCGGGTTCGCCAATTTGCCGATATATGGCGTGCAACGTTTCCCAATCGGTGATGCCTTTCGTCATCAGGTCGTATCGCTCTTTGCTTTTTCGTAGAATTAAACCATGCGACGGAAAGAGCGCTTTCTCGGCAAATTTATCCAATTCGACTTCGGAGTGTATGGACGATGCTGCAAAGTTGGTATCGGTACTAAGCTCATGCGCAACAATTTCGAGATTGTTTTTTGCGTCGGAAAACATCAGAATCTCTTCATCGGCAGGCACGAAGAAAATAGCAGGATGCGGTCCAAACGACCCTTCGCTTGCAATAGCTAAATCGCAGCCTGACAGCGCCATAGCTTGTTGACATTTCAGGCGGGCAGTAGATAAAGCATCCTCTTTACGCTCCTTTTCGCCACTAAAAGTACCCAGCTGATCAGTATCAAAACCAGTTACTACCTGACAACGTACGCCGAGTTCTCTTTCTAAAACCGGAGCAATCACACTCTCTTTGCGATGCATAGTGGCTATTACCAATTCTCTTTTCGTATACATCATTATATTTTTGGGAATCGCCAGATCTGCACTTCAGCTTTTATTTCAAGCTCATCGCCATTCCCTTCGGCTTCGTCTATAAGCCGTTTGATCTCATCTAATTCTGCTTTCAATTCGGGAATTCTTTTGACCGCTACCAGGTCATCTTTACCAAATCGCTCCTGCGAACTAAAATTTTGCAAAGCATGAAATTTGATTTTGCTCGAAAAAACATTATTCAATATCTCACGTCCATCGCGGGTGGAAAATCGGCCATCTATCAATTTAAATTTTTCTGGATTTTTCATATTCATCTGTTTTTGAAGGATTCAATAATTTAATTCCGATACAAAGATATAAGCCACTTATCATATATTTTTATTTATCTTTGTAATAAAATACATAAATAATTTTTATGAATTACACATTAAATCAACTCCAAATCTTCTTGAAAGTCGCACAAACAAAGAGTGTGACGAAGGCTGCAGAAGAAATGCACTTGACACAGCCAGCTGTGTCCATTCAACTCAAAAACTTTCAGGATCAGTTTGATATTCCTTTGACAGAAGTGGTTGGAAGGAAAATTTACATCACAGAATTTGGAAAAGAGATCGCCGAAGCCGCCGAAAATATTATCAATCAGGTGTATGCCATTAACCATAAAACATTAGCTTACAAAGGTCTTTTAGCGGGAAGATTGAAGATTTCTGTCGTTTCTACAGGTAAATACGTAATGCCCTTTTTCCTTTCAGATTTTATGAAAGAGCATAGTGGCGTCGAGCTTTTGATGGATGTGAACAACAAAAAACAAGTTGTAGAATCGCTTGAAAAAAATGAGGTCGATTTTGCGTTGGTTTCCATTATTCCTACCAATTTAAACATCGAATACATCGATTTACTGCAAAACAAATTGTACTTGGTGGGCGACACTAAAATACCCCTACAGCTAGATGATAATCCCAAAGAGCTGTTCGAGCAGTTACCTCTCATTTTCAGAGAAAATGGCTCCGGAACACGCAAAACCATGGAGCAATTTTTCGAGCAGAATCATATTTCTCTCCTTAAAAAAATGGAACTTACCTCCAACGAAGCCATCAAACAAGCGCTGCTTGCGGGATTAGGCTACTCGATTATGCCACTCATAGGCATTCGAAATGAAATTCAGAGCAATGAGCTGCAAATCATTCCGGTAAAAGGCCTACCGATTAAAACGATGTGGAGTCTGATCTGGATGAAAGAGAAAAAACACTCCCCTGTTTCGCTCGCATTCCTCAAATATCTGGCAGAACACAAAGAACAGATTGTTGCAGAAAAATTCAGTTGGTACGAAGAGTATTAAATTAAATATGGTTCAGTTATTTTACTTCTTCAATTCTTCAAGGACACGATAGTTTAATTTCTTAACTACTATAACAATCTGTTAGCATCAATTCCTATAAAAAAAGCGAACCAACAATAATGTTAATTCGCTCTTTTGAGTGAATATTTACTGACTATAATTATCAATTCTTTATCTGTCGATTATCGCTCTTTTTTAGCATTTCTTTAGCAAACCGAAAATCGGCTTGTTTGAGTTCTAACAATTTTTGTGGTGAAAGCACCTTTTTAAATTTTTCATAAAATACTTTCTCTATAGTTACTTCTTGAATTTGCTTATCAAGAACCTCATCAATCATTTTCAAACACTCTTCGTTGGATTGATTTGTTTTTTTATTTAAAGTACGTAAGTTTTCCCGCATCTCCATTTTCAATTTAAACCTTTTTTCCTGCATTTTATTATACAGTGGAAAAAGTTGAGCTGACTCTTCAGGCGTTAAACAGACCTCTTTAATCAAATATGCTTGTTTTTGAGCTTTAAAGTTCTCCAAGTCGAAATGTTTACCCACATGACCCACTTCTACCTGACAGAAAATCTGCGGAAACGTCATCTGTAATAAGATGAATAAAATGATATTTTTTTTCATCGTCTGGTGTTATTTAATTTGTTTTGCCTTCGTTTAAATATTCGTAGAGTGAATAGTCGTCAGCCGACATAGCCAACGTTACAGATTCAGCATCCTGATCTCCCGAAACAACAGTAGCAGAAGACGTTGTATGAATTGGGTTTTTACCCACATATAAATTAATCGTCCAGATGGCAGCAGCAAACATCGCAGCAAGATAAATAATAGGTTTAATTCGTCTCCAAAGCGTGATAACAGGAGTTTGTTTCACCTCTTTTTCAGGCAACTTTTCCATTATTTGCTCTCCAAGCTGTTCGAAATAATTTTCTGGAACAGAGAATGGTGTTTCTGACCCGTATTTTGCTTTTATTTCGTCCAAATTATTCATGTGATTATTTTTAAATTATTTTTGTTTTGAACTCGCTAATCATCAAGCTTATTTCATAAACTTTTTCATTGTACTCTTAAGACTGTAAATCAATGCAAAGGTTTAAACTTCACGGGTCATATATTCTTCAATTTTTTTGGCAGCGTAATGATATGAGGTTTTCAATGCACCAACTGAAGTTCCTAATATTTCAGATATCTCCTCGTATTTCAATTCGTCATAATATCGCATATTAAACACAAGTCTCTGTTTATCAGGCAATCGCAAGATTGCCTTTTGCAATTTTAACAGCAGTGCATCGCCATCTATCCACTCATCGGTTTCAAGTTTAGCCAACAACGACGAATCTACATCATCGATAGATGTTTTGTTTTGAGCGTTTTGTTTATTCAAAAAAGTGATGCTTTCGTTCACTGCAATACGATAGAGCCACGTCGAAAGTTTTGCTTCACCACGAAAATATTCGATATTTGCCCAAGCTTTCAGAAATGTATTTTGCAACACATCGTTCGTGTCGTCGTGTGTGATTACCATTTTGCGTATTTGCCAATAAAGCTTTTCGCTATATTGTGTCACTATTACGGAAAAAGCCTGACGTTGTCGGGCAGGATCCTGCAATTGGTTAACTATTTCGGGTTCGTTGTATTCCATCCTCTTATCTGACAAAGAAACTCAATTTTGGTTTAAAATGCAAATAAAAAAGAATCATGAATTCTCTGCCCAAGTCGAATTAACTTTATTACACATTCGTATAGAAACAAAAAATATCATTACTTTTGCAAAAAAGTCAAATACTATGGCACAATACAAAAGAATCCTTCTCAAACTCAGCGGTGAGTCGTTGATGGGCGAAAAACAGTATGGTATCGACGAAAAACGTCTGAGCGAATATGCATCGCAAATCAAAGTGATTGCCGAAATGGGCATCCAGATTGGTATCGTGATTGGTGGCGGAAACATCTTTCGCGGATTGAGTGGCGCTTCGAAAGGTTTCGACCGAGTGAAAGGCGACCAAATGGGAATGTTGGCTACAGTTATTAATAGCCTTGCATTGAGTTCAGCATTGACAGCTACTGGTCAACCGGCACGTGTGTTCACAGCTACACCGATGTTCCCGATTGGCGAGCACTACAGTAATCTCAAAGCTATCGAAGCGATGCAGAAAGGCGAAATCGCCATCATCTCTGGTGGAACGGGTAATCCGTTCTTTACCACTGACACGGCATCAGCCCTGCGCGGCATTGAAATTGGTGCTGAAGTAATGCTCAAAGGCACCCGCGTGGACGGCATCTACACAGCTGATCCTGAGAAAAATCCGAATGCAGTGAAATTCGACACCATCACTTATGATGAAATCTACAACCGTGGTTTGAAGGTGATGGACTTGACTGCCACCACCTTGTGCAAGGAGAATAAACTGCCAATTATTGTTTTTGATATGGACACAGTGGGTAATCTGCTGAAAGTAATGTCTGGCGAAAACATCGGTACAATTGTCGGGTTCTGATAATTTGTATTAATTTTGAATCGTAATTCGTAATTTTTAATTTGTAAATTATAAATCGTTATGATAGACGTAAAAAACTATCTGAAAGAAGCCGAAGATAAAATGCAACATTCGGTTTCATTTCTCGAAGAGACTTTAGATCACATTCGTGCCGGAAAAGCAAATGTCAAAATTCTAGACGGAATCAGAGTTGAATATTATGGTTCGCACGTAGCGTTGAGTAACGTAGCTACAGTTTCTACCCCCGATGCACGCTCAATTACTATTCAACCTTGGGAGAAATCAATGTTCAAGGAAATCGAAAAAGCCATCATCAACTCAGAAGTGGGAATCATGCCCGAGAATAACGGGGAAATCATCCGTCTTGGCATTCCTCCATTGACAGAAGAGCGACGCAAACAGCTTTGCAAACAAGCGAAACAAGATGCTGAGCATGCAAAAATCAGTGTGCGCAATGCTCGCCGCGATGTGATTGACTCATTGAAGAAAGCCATCAAAGAAGGATTACCCGAAGATACAGAAAAAGACGCAGAAGCTCAGGTGCAAAAGATTCACGACCGCTTTATCAAAAAAACCGACGATCTTTACCTAGCCAAAGAGAAAGAAATTCTAACAGTGTAAAAGATTTAAACGCAAAGGTGCTAAGGCGCAAAGAATATTCTATTCAATGCTCCTTGGCACCTTTTTTCTTCTTTTAATTGCCACGAAGAAACATAAATAATAAAGTTCCCTTTCAAATAAATTCTATTTTGAATGCTTAAAAACCTATAAGTCAACTAAAGTTATCTTTGTAAAACGTTGAAAATTAGTGTCTTTGTGGCGAAAATCAAAAAAATCGATGAACGGATTAGTTGTAAAAAATACAGGAAGCTGGTATCAGGTGAAGACCGACGACCAACGCTCTATCGAGTGTAAGGTGAAAGGGAACTTTCGTCTGAAAGGCATCCGTAGCACCAATCCGATTGCCGTTGGCGACCGCGTGCACATCATTATCAATCAGGAGGGAACAGCTTTTATCGACAAAATCGAGCAACGGAAAAACTACATTATCCGTCGAGCTTCCAACCTCTCGAAGCAGTCGCACATTCTAGCTGCTAACCTCGATCAGGCTTTGCTGATCGTCACCATCAACAATCCGGTCACTTCTACTATCTTCATCGATCGTTTTCTGGCATCCGCAGAGGCATACCGCATTCCGGTGAAAATCATCATCAATAAAATTGATACACTTTCGGACGAAGATAATGCCTACACCGATGCGTTGATTCATCTCTACGAAAGCATAGGCTATCCGTGTCGAAAAGTCTCTGCGACTCACGGCGATGGTATCACGGCACTGAAAGAGGAGATGAAAGATAAAATCACACTCTTCTCGGGTCACTCAGGTGTGGGGAAATCGACGTTGATCAACATCCTGATACCCGGAATGAAAGCCAAAACTGGCATCATTTCTGATTATCACCAAAAGGGAATGCACACGACAACCTTTTCAGAAATGTTTGAAGTGCCCAGCGGTGGCTACATAATCGACACGCCTGGCATCAAAGGATTTGGAACGATAGATTTTAAAGCAGAAGAGATTGCACACTATTTCCCCGAAATATTCGCAGTGTCCCACACTTGCCGATTTAACAACTGCACCCATCTGCACGAACCAGATTGCGCCGTCATTGAAGCCGTCAGCGAGCATCGCATCAGCGAATCGCGCTATAACAGCTACCTCAATATTCTACAAGAAGAGGACGAAGCCAAGTACCGTCAAAAAAATTGATTCCGTGACTTTGTATGAAAAATCAGAACGCATCAAGCAGGCTGCCTACCGATTAGGCTTTGATGCTTGTGGAATTGCTGAGGCAAAGCATGTTGGTGAATCTGAAACACATCTTCGTAATTGGCTCGATAATGGCAATCATGCTGAAATGGGGTACATGGCCAACCATTTCGAAAAGCGATGCGACCCAACATTATTGGTTGAGAATACACGCTCGGTCATCGTGGTTGCGCTCAATTATTACCCTGAAATAAAGCAGCCTCTTCATCTTCCACAAGTTGCCTATTATGCTTATGGCGAAGACTATCATGATGTTATTAAAGAAAAACTGACCAAGTTATTCGATATTATTAACTCAGAAATCATACCCATCAATGGACGTACGTTTGTTGATTCTGCTCCTGTGTTGGAGCGTTATTGGGCGCAACAAGCGGGCATTGGTTGGGTAGGGAAAAATAACCTGATCATTATTCCTAATAAAGGCTCGTTTTATTTGTTGGCAGAATTGTTGGTCGATGTCGAATTAGCGTATGATTCGCCAATGAAGAGTCGGTGTGGTAATTGTCATAGTTGTATTGATGCTTGTCCTACAAATGCGCTGGAGCCTTATTTGCTTGATTCCCACAAATGCTTGTCGTATCTCACCATTGAAAAACGAACAGAATTCTCAGATAAAGAACCTGAGCATCTGCATAATCGCTTGTTTGGGTGCGATATTTGTCAGACAGTATGTCCGTGGAATAGGAAATCGCAGCCTCATCAAACTCCGGAATTCATTCCAAATCCAGCTATTCTTACCTACACAAAAGAGCAATGGGAGGATTTAGACGAAGATAGTTTTCGTTCCATGCTTTGGAAATCGCCTATAAAACGAACTAAATTTTCGGGAATTGAAAGAAATTTAAGAAGAATAAAAACTACGAGATCTTAAATAAAACCTCGTAGTTTTTGCTATTATAACTTATTATTCAAACTCTGCCACGGACCACCATTATAGACATTTGCGTATCCATTTGACTTCAATATTGATTTAGCAGAGGCACTTCGCATACCCGAAGCACAACAAGTGATAATGTGTCTGTTTTTATCCTTCAATTTGCTGAGGTTGCTGCTCAATTGATCGACCGAAATATTGATCGATCCTTTGATGTGACCGCCTGCATATTCGCCTTTCGAACGCACATCGAGGATGATTGCACCTTGCTTCACTAATTCACCATAGTCAACTGAAGGACCAAAACCCAATAAATTCTTAATTGCTTGTAACATAAATTGTTTCGTATTTCGATTAGTTTGATTGATAATAATTGACATCTAACCACGAGCCACCGTTCACGCACTCAATGCCTTGCATAGAGATAAACTGAGTAGCCTGGCTACTGCGTCCACCACTTGCGCAACACAACACTAACGGCATTTTGAGGCTTTTTATTTCATCCATTCGCTGAGGAAGTTCATTCAGTGGAATGTTGATTGATCCCACTACGTTTCCACCCATAAACTCACCTGGTGTGCGCACATCTACCACGGTACCTTTTTTCTCTTTCAAAATTTGTTCAATATTCATATTTGTAGTTTTTAATTATTTACGATTCAGTTCCTTGGTGCAAGTTTTCCAGTTTGAGTAACCACCCGAGAGATTATAGGTGCTGCTAAACCCGTTTTGAGATAATATTTGTTGTGCTAAATAGCCTCTTAACCCACCTAAACAATAGATGTAGATTGTTTTTCCTGTTGGAATTTCAGCTATTCGGCTTCGAAGTTCGTCCACAGGAATGTTGATAGCATGGCCAATTTTACCGGCAGAATATTCCTCTTCAGTTCGTACATCTATCAACACATCAGTTGCAGTGATTTTGTCAAATTCGTTCCAATAGAACACAACAGATTTCTTTTTCAGAATGTTCTCAGC
>JBAXGL010000110.1:0-8550 GCA_037139375.1 Bacteroidales bacterium
CGGATTAATTCAAAAATACCGCATCCATAATGACAACCGTAGTTGCGCTCGAAATCATTGCCTTCGAACGGCTGATTTTCGTGTAAATCGCCTTTGTCATCGACGTACGAAAAGTTTTTAATCACAAATTTCTCCGAAAAAACAGAAGCAAGATAGGTGAGCGAAAACACCCGATGCGCATTGAATTCGATGCGTTGCGGACCAATCGGAGCGGAAAAATAAAACGTTCCACCGGCTTTCAAGATCTTTGAGATATTCTCAATCGCTTTAGTATGTCCCTGATAATCAATGGGATCGCCATATCGACCAAGTCCGAAATGTTCAATCGAATGTAGCGCCGAAAGCGAGTCGCAATACTCCATCATACCCCCCGGAAGCTTTATCAAATCAGCCTGTTTGTAAGTAATATTCTTCGACAAACTTTTCATTTCACGAATGTCAAACACCTCTACTTCACGAAAAGACGCCACGTGCGCAATAAAACCATCGATACGCGACCCGATATCTACATGCTTAGTCGGATTAGCGGCAAATATTCGCTGAGCAACCAACAAATCTTGATGAAAATAGTGTCCACGAGCCGAACCGGACTCAGCAAAACGATCGGTGAGCATTAGTTTTCGGTCACCAAACGGGAACTCAGCATCAGCCCCTTTCTGCGCCTTAAGCTCCTTATAATCATTGAGATAAAGTGGCAATCCTCGCAACGCACCCTTCATCAGATTGAAATCAAACCCAAAAATCCGAAGGTTTGCTTTTAAATTTCCTAATTGTTTTCTCATGTATTCTTTTTTGATAAAAATTCTGCAAATTCCCAATCTAACGGGGTATCCAAATCGATGCTCAACTCACGCGACATCTCGTATTTTTTGTTCTTAGTAAAGGCTGACAATGGCTTTTCGCGGAGCGATTTCACGTTCATTACATAGATTGCACCGTTGTATTCATAGACCTTTGGACAGTCTTGGCGTCGGGTATAATTTCCTTTCTTCGATTTGTCAAGAAACCCGTTTTCATTCTCTTCGAACAACGAATAATAAGGATTAGCTGCTGATTCATTCACCGAAACCACCATATCCACCGAATCGTCGTACAATGAAATTGCCTCTTTCACATGCTGAGCGGTTCGGAAAGGAGATGTGGGTTGCAGCAACACAACAACCTCATATTCAGTGCCTTTCTGATTATAATAATCCAACGCATGAAGAATCACTTCGTAACTTCCGCTTGTGTCGGTCGCCAATTCATCAGGGCGCTTAAAGGGGACTTTCAGCCCAGTTTCTTCCACTACGTTGATAATGGCATCATCGTCAGTGGTCACGCAAATATCTTTGTCACCAGTCAATTGCCGAGCCACCTCCACCGAATAGAGAATCAGCGGCTTACCATGCAGCGGTTTGATATTTTTGTATGGAATTCCCTTAGAACCGCCACGGGCAGGAATGAGAAAAAGCGTTTTTTTTGTCATAAGTCAGGAGCATCCCCAACCCCTCCCAAAGGAGCGGTGAAAGAAAGTCTTTGTTGGTATTATTTAATTCACAATTGACTTTGTTTTCTCGTTTACTTGTCAACTCGTGAACTCATTATTGTTTCAAATATTTGATAAAATCCTTTGCTTTGGCGTAATCTTCGTGCTTTCCGATGTCGATCCAATAACCAACAATCGGGAACGTGGTTACTTTTCCACCGCCTTTAGCCACCAATTCTATCAAATCAGGTGCATCGAAAGGCTGATCTTTGGGAATGCGATCCACAATCGATTTTTTCAGCAGATAGAGTCCGGCATTCGAATAATAGGTATAAGTTGGCTTTTCTTTCAACGCCACAATTTGTTCGTTTTCCACTTCGAGCACAGCATACGGCACACTCACATTGTACGGAATAGATGCCACCGCCATATCTGAGTCTGATTCGACAAAGTGAAGGTAAAACTCTTCAAAATCGATATTAGTAAATAAATCAGAGTTCATGACCAATACCGTATCATTCTTGAATTCAGGCAATTGAGCGACAGCCCCAATGGTGCCAAGTGGTTGATTTTCTTCGTAATAGGAGATGTTTGCCCCTTTTTCAACTCCATCCCCGAAATGAGAGATAATCTGCTCACCAAGGTAGCGAACTGTGATGCAAATGTTTTCAATCCCGAACTGAAGCAAACGATCGACATTGTGCTCTATGATGGGTTTGCTACCCAAAGGCAACATTGGTTTGGGCACATTATCCGTCAGCGGAGCCAAACGAATACCTCTGCCTCCTGCCATAATTACCGCATCTACAGGAAGCGCCGAATGGTTATCTTTCAAATTGAAAAGTTTCACAATACGCCCATCGGCATCGAGAAATGGCACCAAATCGAGCTTCTTGGCTCGAGCCGCTTTGATGGTTTGAATGGAATAGTTTTCGGTATTGAACGAGAAAAAATCACCAAACGAAATTGCCGTCAGTGAATCCGAAAGTTGGTTGCCTGCAATCAATCCTCGTCGAACATCGCCGTCTGTCACAGTCCCGACCATTCGCTCATCTGTATCCAAAACCAGCAACGTGCGTATATCATATGAAAGTTCGTTCAGTCGCAGCAACGCATCGTAAATGGTTGCCGAACTTGGGATTACATATTTTGCGTAATTCTTCATGGTTGATGGGGTATATCGTAAAATCGTTTCTGGAGAATCTGTGTCAAATCTGCCGTTTTCACTGTTTTCAAAATATGTTGAACAGAATCAGCGCGAAAATAGGGATTTTCGACCTGCTTTGCAAACTGCACAAACTCATCGCTCAAAGCTTTCTCAATTGCATTGGAAATACCTTCAACGCTTGGTGAACAATCAATCACACTTTCGGCTCGAATACGACCCTTCTGGCGAATACCAATATTGACCGTTGGGATGCCAAAACTCGGAACCTCGATGATGCCGCTGGACGAGTTTCCCAAGACAAAATCGACCTGCTTCAATGCAGAAAAATAGCGCAACTGACCAAGCGACGGAATGCAAAAAGCACGTTCTTTGTTTTCCTCAACAAAGGCATTTATCATCTCGATAATTTGTCGTCCGTCAGTATCCGAATTTGGATAGGTGAACAGGCAACGGAGATCTTTTTTTTTGGTTAAAACAGCCAATAAATTAGACAATTGCTCGATAGAACCCATCTGATGGTCGAGCGTTACCGGATGAAAAGTGATTAACGCGGTGGGAGAGGTGAATGCGAAACCAAGCGACTCTTCCAACTCCTCTTTTGAGAGTAATTTAAGCGAACGAATTGCATCTACGCCCATCGCTCCAACGTTGAAAACCAAATCAGGTTGTTCGCCCATTTGGATAATCCGATTTTTGTATGACTCCGTCGAAGCAAAATGCAAGTGGCTCATCTTGGTCACAGCGTGGCGAACGGCATCGTCGTAAGCTCCTTCGGTGATTTCTCCGCCGTGAATGTGCGCTACCGGAATTCGATAAAACAGAGCGGTCGAAACAATGGGAATCATTTCGTATCGGTCACCCAATACCACAATTAAATCGGGATTTAACTCTTCGTAAGCATCGGCAAATCCCATTGCGCCTTTCCCAATCGATTTGCAAATGGCATTCGCCGAATCTGTCGATTGCAACATTTCCACTTTCTTGTCAATCACAAAACCGTCGTTCAGAATCTCTTGGTACGTATTTCCAAATTCAGATGAAAGGTGCATATTGGTTGCAATCACCTGAAGCTGAAGCTCAGGGTCGGCTTTGATGGCAAACATCAGCTGTTTGAGAATGCCATAATCGGCCCGGGTGGTAGTTACAACGCAGATTTTTCTCATAATTCTATCAATTCGTCAGCCAAAAAATCCCGTTTGGCGATTTCGCCCAAAACAGATTCCCATTTCATGGGAGAAATACCGTTTCCGGGACGCTTCACCTCAATATTTTTTTCGGAAAACAATTCTCCTTTTTTGATATCAACTGCCGCCACAATACTTTTTCGCGCTATGGCGATGTTCTTCTTTTCGGATGATGAAACCTCTTTTATTCCATTTCCTAAAGCTTTTTCAATATGTCGAATGCCATTCACCATCTGCTTCAACTCCTGCGGGTCTAACGAGGCCAACTGGTCGGGTCCCGGAAGCGATTTATCGAGGGTAAAGTGCTTCTCAATCACGGTAGCTCCAAGCGCCACTGCTGCAATGGCAACTTCAATGCCTTGCGTATGGTCAGAATATCCCACCTCAACTCCAAATGTCTCTTTCAAGGTTTGCATTGCTTTCAGATTGACGTCTTCGTAGGGCGTCGGATATTCGGTATTGCAATGCAAAAGCGTGATTTTATTCTTGTCTGTTCCGTTTGCAACTATCAGATTGACAGCCTCTTCCACTTCTTGCAAAGTGGACATACCGGTTGAGAGAATGACTCGTTTGTTGAATGCCGCAATCTTCTTCAGATAGGGCAAATTGGTGATTTCTCCTGAAGGAATTTTAAACAACGGCAATCCGATTTCGTGAAGCAAATCAATACTTTCTAAATCGAATGGCGATGAAAGGAATTCTATTTCAACTTCTCTACAATAATCGATTAACACAGCATGATCTTCTGCCGACAGTTCGAGCTTCTTTATCATATCGAACTGATTCTCTGCGGCACCTGTGGTGGCTTTCTGATAATCAGCTTTTGGAGCATTTTTGCTGACCAAAAGCTCGGTTTTGAACGTCTGAAATTTCACTGCATCGGCTCCTGCCGCTTTGGCTACTTCAATCAGCCGCTTAGCCATGTTGATGTCGCCGTTGTGATTCACGCCGGCTTCGGCAATGATATATGTTTTTTTCGAAATGCTCATTTTGTAGGATTTTTCACAACCACAGAACCTGCTCTTACCAAACTGTTTGCAGGGATTGTGATGGATTGAATAACAGTACTTCCAGCTCCAATCATGCAGTTTCTTCCAATATGAACCTCCCCACAAAGCGTGGAACCTGGCGCAACGTGCGTAAAATCACCTATCACACAGTCGTGTTCCACCGTGGAGTTGGTATTGATAATCGCTCCGATACCGATTCGAGTGCCGCTATTAACGACTACTCCGTCATACACAACCGTGCCCTCGCCTAATTGAACATCTTCATTGACAATCGCATCTTTGGAAACTATCGCCGGAAATTCAAGCCCAAACGATTTTATAGTAGAATAGACCTTTTCGCGGTATCCGTTCACATTCACGCTACCTACACCCATTGCGGCAAATTGCACATTTGCATTTACCATAACAGAAGGAATGATTTCGTCCTTTCCGAGATACGGAATTCCGAGCAATGCGCCTTTATCTTCAGGGTCAGTATAACCAATCACCTCATATTCAGCATTTTTTTTCAGAATGCTAATGAGCACTTTGGCATGGCCGCCACCACCTATCACAACGATTTTCTTCATAATCTCACACTGCTTGGAATGTTAACCACTCTTTCCTCGAGCCAAACTGAGTTCTCCAAATCATCTGTCTGACAATTAGCGAACATCGGCAAACGATTCATCAATCGCCAAATGGGGCGGGTCATCACACCGTTGTCGTTGGTGGCGTTCAGGAAAGCATCCCGCTCTTCCACATCTTTCAGAATAACAGCATTCAGCCAATAATTAGAATCGGAATGCGCGGGTGCACTGACAAACCGAATATTTTGTTTTTCAAAAAACTGCTGATAAAGCGCGGCCAGCACTTTTTTCTTCTCCAAAAACAGGGGAAGCTGCTCCATTTGCGCACAACCCAGAGCCGCATTCAGATTGGGCATCCGGTAGTTGTAGCCAATTTCGTCGTGGGCAAACTCCCAGCGATGCGGCACTTTGGCCTGCGTGGTCAGGTGCTTGGCGTGCATTCCCAATGCCTTGTCTTTGAACAGAAGCATTCCTCCGCCGCCTGTGGTAATCGTCTTATTTCCGTTGAAACTCAATATGCCTATTTCGGCAATTGTTCCCGTATGTTTTCCGTTGTAATAAGAGCCGAGGCTTTCGGCAGCATCTTCTATCAAAGAGATATTGTATTCACCACAGACAGCCACTAATTCATCCATTCGCACAGCATGCCCAAACGTATGCATGGGCACACAGGCTTTTATGCGGCGACCTGTAGTTTTGTTGTAGGTAAATTCTCCCCTTTTTTCGCCATTCTTCTCCAGAAAAATTCTCACAGCATCGGGCGAAAGCCCCATTGTATCAATCTCCACATCCAGAAAAACAGGAATCGCACCACAATAGCTAATGGCATTTGCGGTAGCAATAAAAGTCAACGCTTGAGTAAGCACCTCATCATTGCGCTCTACTCCCACCATCGTCAAAGCCAGATGCAACGAGTTTGTACCGTTTACACAAGCCACTGCTTTGGCGCATCCGGTGTATTCTTCTACCATTTGCTCAAACCGGTCAACATATTTACCAACGCTCGAAACAAAGGTAGAGTCGATGCAATCTGCCACATACTGCTTTTCGTTGCCCGCAAAACGGGGTTCGTGCAACCCAACAAAAGAAGGATTTCCGTACAGCTCTTTGATGTAGTCCATTGTCGCGTCAAACATTGTAAATATCGGCTTTGTATTTAGACAGATTTTCGGGATTCAGAAACCAGTCGATAGTCTCTTTCAACCCTTTTTCGATATCATAAAGCGGTTCAAATCCGGTCAGAGACTTGATTTTCGAGTTGTCGCCCCACAAACGGAACACTTCCGAATCTTTCGGGCGCAAGCGCTGTTCATCTTCCACAAAACGCACATCGGCATTCATCAGTTTCGCAATCAGCTCCAGCGTGTCGCGCATCGAAATCTCGAAATTGCTCGCGATATTCACCTCCTGACCAATTGATTCTTCGCATTTTGCCAGTTGAATAAAACCGCGGCAGGTATCTTTTACAAAATTGAAATCGCGTGTCGGAGTCAAATCTCCCAGCTTAATTTCCCGCTTTCCGTTTGCAATTTGTGTAATAATGGTCGGGATAATGGCTCGCGCCGACTGACGTGGACCGTAGGTATTGAACGGACGGACAATCGTAACCGGCAACTCAAACGCATTGTAAAAACTCATCGCAATAGCATCTGCACCGATTTTCGAGGCCGAATAGGGCGATTGTGGTTGCTTCGGATGTTTTTCGTCGATAGGCACATATTTTGCCGTTCCGTAAACCTCTGATGTGGAAGTGACTAGAATTCGTTTTACGCCATTTTCTTTGGCTCCTTGGCAAATATTGAGCGTTCCTTTCACGTTAGTATCCACGTAGCAATCGGGGGCCACATACGAGTACGGAATGGCAATCAACGCCGCCAGATGGTAGATGGTATCGACTCCCAAAGTGATCATTTTGCAAAAATGCGGATCGCGCACATCACCCGTCACCACTTCGAGGTCCGGATGTTTCAACCCGTTGAGCCAGCCCCAGTCATTGAACGAATTGTAGTACGACAAAGCCTTCACCCGAAACCCTTCGGTGAGCAACGCTTCCGTCAGATGCGACCCGATAAATCCATCGGCACCTGTTACCAAAACCTGTTTTTTCTGCATAAAATCTATATCTTTTTGCGTTCGAAGGCATCGATATACGACCCTTCGGTTATGTTGTAAATTTTCTTTCCAATCGAACGGCTAAACGCCTCCACCACATGATACGAGCGAAACGCAACCACCATGCTTCCGAGAATCTCGTCCAGCCTTTTGGTAAAATAGTGACGGTTGGGCGGCTCATTTTCCGAATAAAAATGGCGCAAATCTTCGTACACCCGGTTCTCTTCATCCACCGCTACCTGTCGCGGCCACGAGTGGTCGGCACCCGCCACATACACCGTCGAATAGTTCATCCGCAATGCCTGCATAATGGCCGGAATCAACACATTGCGGGGGCGCGGCATCCCCAGTCCATTGGTGTAAAAACAGTGTGTAAACCACGAAAAACCCACCACAGGTGTGATATTCACAAAACAGACCTCTATCTGCTGGTTATCAGACAGATATTTTTGCCAGTTGGTATATTTCTTTGCCCTTATGGGTAAAAAAAGCAGCAACGGCCACTCTGTTTTTTTGGATAGATTTGAGAAAAGCCGTTCGCAATACTCCTCATTCTGAAAGAAAGCCATATCCACCGCCACATACAAATTGGGGCGAATCTGCTGAAAATAGTCGGATGTAGCCGCGAAGTTGACCGCCAGCAAATCTCTGTTTTCGAGGAAATACTTTTTCTCGCCAATCGTTTTCAGCAGCGACGGGCCATTGCCCAGCACCACAATCTCCCGATTCTGAATAAAACCGGCAGGAATGGTTTTCGGTCTGCGCGAAAACAGAACAATCTTCACTATAGAGAGTGAAGTTTGCACCAAATTTTCTACCATTTTTTGAGCCTTATCCCAGAAAGAAGTCATTCGTTATTTATCTTTATTACTGCAAATTTAACCAATCTTGTGAACGACAACGCACAATCTAATAAATATTTCTCCAAACGTCTCTAAATCTATAGATTAAAAAATATTATTACCTTTGTTTTTTAATCCGACCGATGAAAATCCTCTTAATAAATACTTCCGAAAAGACTGGTGGAGCGGCTGTGGCT
>JBAXGL010000111.1:0-8526 GCA_037139375.1 Bacteroidales bacterium
TCAATTGTATGAATATTTAACAAATCATTGGAATTGCATCAGAATTTTGTATAATTTTGCAAGCGCAATGAGATTTCAATCAAAATCGAGCATTATTAGACTAAGTATCTAACATACGAATCAAATAATTTAAGTATAATACCCATTTAATGAAGTAACAATTTATGGAGAAAAAGAAAATTTACATCGCAGGTTGTGGAGGTATGCTTGGCGAAGCATTTTACGCTCAGTTTAAAGATGACTACATCATCAAGTGTACAGACAAAGACGTAAACGAAGATTGGTTGAGTTTTCTCGATTTCCGCGATTTAGATGCTTATCGCAAAGACGTGCTTGAATTTGCCCCCGACTATTTATTTCACTTGGGGGCATATACAGACCTTGAGTTTTGCGAAGAAAATGCTGATGATACTTACAAAACAAATACTATCTCGGTAGAAAATGCCGTATATATTGCCAACTCATTGGATATCCCATTGCTCTACATCAGTACAGCTGGTATATTCGATGGAGCACA
This sequence comes from Bacteroidales bacterium, assembly GCA_037139375.1. Taxonomy (GTDB): domain Bacteria; phylum Bacteroidota; class Bacteroidia; order Bacteroidales; family UBA7332; genus CAXXIC01. The sequence goes on from JBAXGL010000111.1 coordinate 518, forward strand.
GGATCTCTACGACGATTGGGATCTACCCAATCCACTAGGCGTATATGCACGCTCTAAATACATGGGTGAGCGTTATGTGTGTGAAAATGCTAAACGATTTGTGATTTGTCGTGCAGGATGGATGATGGGTGCAGGACCGAAAAAGGATAAGAAATTCATCCAAAAACTGATGAAACAGTTGAAAGATGGCAAAAAAGAGTTGTTTATTGTAAACGACAAAGACGGCACACCAACCTATACACACGACTTTGCCAAAACGGTAAAAGTATTGATCGAAAAAGAGTATTGGGGATTGTATAACTGCGTGTGTGGTGGTCAAACAAGCCGATTGGAAGTTGCCCAGGAACTAATCAAACTGGTTGGTCTTGAATCGGAAGTGAAAATCAACATCGTAACATCAGAATATTTCAAAGATGTGTACTTTGCAGCTCGCCCTGCGTCTGAAAGACTTTTGACAAAGAAACTTCAACTGCGAGAAGTGAACACTATGCGCGATTGGAAAATATCACTCAAAGAATACGTTGAGAGCTATTACAAAGATTATTTGAAATAGTATGATTGGCACGAGTAATAACTCGTGCCAATGCAAAAATAAATAGTATGCAAGCTATAAATGTAAGAATTGACATCAGCACACCCGCAGGAAAGCGTTTGATGCGTGAAGTCGAAAAGCATCCAAAAATTGCAACGATAGAATATCCTCTTTCAAAAGAAATAGAAGGAAAATCAAAATACACTGTCGATGAAGTATTTGAGGAATGCTATGACATACTAAGTGAACATTACAAATGTGACATTAGGAAGTTATGACAAATTATGCCATCGCGATATTAGATGATGCTAGGCAAGATATAATTGATTTGACCTGAAAAATCAGTAAATTTGCATCAATTAAACACGACATTCTCATGATTCAATTACTAAACATTACGAAAATTAAAGAACTGTACCCTGAAGAGTGGGTATTGTTAGGGAATCCAGTGATGGACGAGAGTAAATTAGATGTATTAGAAGGGATACCATTATACCATAGTAAAGATAAAAAAGAAGTGTGCTATATTGGCAGAGATAAAACATCAGAGTATAGTAAAATAACATTAATCTATACAGGTGATTTCAAATCAACTCGAAAAATCACTGGGATATTTAATCGCGTAGTTAGATGATGTATAAATTCAAACGTGAACCAGATAGTGGTCTTATTTTAGTTAATATTGAGATTGACAATAAGTTTGAATTAAAAATGATATTGGATACTGGTGCAACAAATACAACTATTGATAGCAACGCATTATATTTGCTAGGGCACGATCTCAAAGACAATATTGGAACAGTTGAAATTGAAACTGCAAATGGAGTAATTGAGACCGAAGTATTTGAGATTGATACGTTTTATTCATTAGGAATAAAAAAAGAAAAGTTCCAGATACAAGTTTATGATTTTATTGCACATGGCATTTTCTCTGATTACAATGGTCTATTAGGATTAGATTTCTTAGAAGGAACAAAATTTTGCATAGACACTCAACTAAACATCATTACATTAAAATTAAATGAGTAAAATCAGAATAGCTGCTTTTGGAGGGTTCAGAGACATTCCTCCCAAAGCAGGCGCTGCAGGTTCCGACAAATTTGCAGTTGAATTATATCCACGTATTGCAAAACGCGACTTCCCAATTGTTGCATATTGCAGAATCTACCCAGGAGATGTGGCAAGTGAAGTAGTCAAACCTGAATACGAAGGTGTGAAGCTGAAATACTTCACAACGGTAAATAAAGCTGGATTTGACACTTTGTTGCACTCTTTCAAAGTAACATTGGACATCATTTTTCGAAATACTGCCGATGTTGTTCATATACATAGTGGGGCAAACAGCATATGGGCATTACTACTTAGAATCGCAGGCAAAAAGGTAATCATTAGCCAATTTGCAATGGATTGGAAACGCGACAAATGGCCTTGGTATGGGAAGTTGTTTTATAAAGTTTCGAGCTACTTAACTGCAACTTGTCCAAATAACGTTATTTTTGATAATATCTTTACAAAAGAATACTTCGAAAATAAATTCAACCGCAAATACGACTTTGTGCCCTATGGCAGCGAGGTAAAAAATCCAGGAGAAGATATAGGAATATTATCGAAACTTGGCGTTGTAAAAGGTGAGTATTTCTTATTTGTGGGTCGTTTTATTCCCGACAAAGGCGTACACCTGCTAGTAGAGGCATTTGAAAAATGCAAAACAGACAAAAAGCTGGTATTAGTAGGAGGTTCACCAAACCCAGGTCCCTATGAAGCAAAAATCAGACAAACGACAGACCCACGCATTATCTTTGCAGGTTATGTATATGGCGATGACACGAATCGTTTAATGAAGAATGCTTACACCTACATTCAACCATCGTTGATTGAAGGGTTATCGCCTGTAATTCTTACTGTGATGGGGCTTGGTGCACCTCTTTTGTGTAGTGATATTGTAGAGAATAAATACATCACCGAAGAGAATGCAACACATTTCATTTCGGGTAATGCTTCCGACTTGCAAAAACAGATTGAATATGTGTTGGCAAATCACTCACTTATTGAAAAGAAAGCGACAACAGGTCTGAAAAACATCAGTGAAAGGTTCAATTGGGAAAAAATCACAGACCAATTTTTAGACATCTTTACTAAAAAATAAAAGTAGGTCGAATAATTCAACTTCCATCTATGTTTGTATTGCGAATGAGCTAACTTCGTTTTGTTATTTATTTCTTCAAATCTTGTGCTTTCTTTTCTGCATCATCAATCAATGACTGCGCTTTTTTCTGTGCCTCAATCTTCATTTGATCAGCCACTTTCTGAGCAGCAATTTTGGCAAATGGATTCTTCGCTTCACTCACTAATTTCTGAGCTTGCACATCGGCTTGTTCAATTAGTTTATTCGCCGAATTTTGTGCATCTTGACGAATAGCAGCTATCTTAGCTTGCATTTCAGCATCATTTTTTGCTCCTAAGGCTTTCTGAATGCCTTGTGTGGCTGCCTGTTTAATAGCGTCAGTTGCTAATGATTTCATATCGAGTGAAACGTTCGGTTTAGTAAAAGTTCCGCCGATTTTAAAGTTTACATTAGATATATTTGCTCCCAATTTTGAAGCATAATTCTGAGGTAAGGTCACTTTCCCATTGTATTGAATTGCCTGATCAAGTGTAGTTACGCCCGACAAATTAATCATCGCATCACCTAACTTAATATCAAAAGGTTTAGTTGTCACTTTTCCATCTTTTATTTCAAAAGGCAATTTCAAATCCTTGATAGAAATATTTTTGAGCTTATCATCCTTCATGGCTGAGGCAATAGCATCAAAGGCTTTGACGCCTTTCACCGATACATCTTTTGACTGCAAAAGACCTTGCGCCAATAACGATTTTAAGTCTGGAGAAAGATGTTCATCCAATCTGCTGCTCATCGTAAAATTAACCGAATAATTGCCGATTGCGTTTTCGAATATCGGCATCAACTTTTTAACAAAATCAAGTTGTTGAAATGTTTTGGTATAGGAAGCATTATTTATATTCAAACCAAAATTAATATCTGGCTTTTTAGGATTCACCGCTGTGCTGTAGAAACCATTCGCATCAATTGTTCCACCGAAAGCATTCATCTTGAGACCATTAAAGTCGACTTTACCATCCTTTATCACCAATTTCCCAACTGCATTTTCGAAAATCATTTTATCATACACAATCTTCTTCACATTAGCAAGAAGTGTAAAATCAATATTCTTCGGAATTTCAAAAGCTGACATTTTAGTTGTGTCTTTCGTATTAGTAGTTGGAGTTGTTCCCATTAATTCAGATAAGTCTATAATATTAGACGAAAGATTTAATGTGCCCTTCAATGTCTTGTTTTTCAGTGCATATGCAATGAAATTTTCAAGTTTACCGTTTGCTGAGATGTCTGTTTTTCCAAACAACAATTTCATATTTGTCAATTCAACAAATCGGGGAGTGAAATTCAATCCCAAGCTATTTATATTTACATCAGGCATTCCTTTTGTTTTATATTTCATATTTGTTAGAGACAAAACACCTGCAGCATTGATTTGGTCGTATTGCTCTTTTTCAATTTGTTGCATTGTTCCTTTTATATTTAGGTTAGCAACCATTTTTCCGTTCAATTCGGTTTCCTTTTCTAGAGGGTAAACTTCTTTAATCATTGACAAGTCTACTTTTCCATTGGCTTTCATCGCAAAATCTGCATTGCTAACTGGTGTTTTGACTAATGCAATCATTGAAAAAGGATTTGAACCAATAGAAAATTGCATATTTTTCAAATCAATTATTGTCAAATCCGGATCTCCGCCTGGATTTGAAATTTTTAAGCTAACTTGAATGCCATCAACTGATTTGGGAAGAGCAGGATATTTAAACATACCATCTTTAACATTCAAACTCATGTTAAATGCAGGTAATTCGTTGTCAGAATAGTGTCCTTTTGCCCATGCATCGAGAGATACCTTACCATTAGCTTTAATATTATCGAACTCTTTTGAATAAATTGACGGAACCATAGACAGCACTTGTTTAAAATCTAACTGCGGTGTTTTCAATTTAAGATCCATATCGTAGCCTTCTTTCGGCATAGCAAACCAACCTTCAACTTCACCTTCAATTGCATTTAAATGACAAACATTTTTATTAAAAGTGTATTTGTTATTTTTTAAATCTGCAGCAATTAATCCAAAGACATCAACTTTTACCTTGTGAATGTATGGCACTTTATTCATCACAAAATTCATATCAGCAGCTTCTGCATCGATTTTTAAATTTGTTACATCTGCAAACATTTCACCTGAGCATACAGCATTCAAATTATTTATAGAAAAACTCATTTTACCCTCGTCGTCAATGTAACTGAATTTAGAATTGGTAGCTTCTATATCTTTTAGTCTTAATTTAAAATTTGAAGGTGTTTCGCCCTCTGTGTCTTGGCTGACATTTGGCAACATGATATCCCAGTTAGCCTTGCCACCATCAAGAACTCTTAACTTAATGATGGCACTATTAAGTAAAATTTCTGATATTTCGTAGCCTTTTTTGCTGAATATACTCATTAAATTAACGGATACTCGTAATTCATTTGTTGATAATAGTGTATCATTATTGAAGACACCTGTACCGACAATTGCTAAATTTCGTAGCCCAATCGTAGCTTTAGGAAAGTTTCGTATAAAGCTGAGGTTCAGGTTTTTGAACTCAAGTCTCGCCTTCATTTTTTTGTTAGCCTCTTTCTTTATCAGAGTCTCAATTTTGCCTTCAAAAGCATAGGGTAAAATTATTAGTAGCGCAAAAATAGATGCAATTACAACTCCAACAATACCTAATTTCTTTTTCATAATGGGAATCTATTATCGATGATAAAATATTATTTTCTTTCATACAAACTTACAAAAAAATCCAATGACAATCGCAGTTCGACCTAAAATACTTAACACTTAATAATTAGAAAAGTTGATTTATATATTACTTTCGTCTAATACAGCATAAAAATATTTTAATATTCTAATATCAATTTTATCTTTTGTAGCTTTGCACATAAATTTCTAAAGCTAAAAGTATGCTTCGTTTTCTCAAATCATATATGTTGCCTATTGCGATGTTATTGGGTATTTTATTCTCTAACTTTTTCTCTCAATTTGCGGAAATTATTCCATTTCTACTTTTTACTATGCTTTTCGTAACGTATTGTAAAATTCCATTTGATCAAATTATATTTACTCGATTTCATTTTTATTTAGTTGCTATTCAGCTGTTTGGTAGTCTATTTGTCTACGCAATTTTGTGGAATTTCAACTCAACAGTGGCTCAAGGCACCATGATTTGTGTATTAGCTCCAACAGCTACTGCTGCCGTAGTAATTACAGGAATGTTGGGAGGCAATCTGGCGAGCTTGACAGCGTTTACACTATTGAGCAATTTAGTTGTATCTTTTTTTGCGCCTATCATTTTTTCACTAATTGGTAGGCATTCGGATGTGTCATTTTTACAAACTTTTTACAGCATTCTGAGGGAGGTATTTCCTATGTTGGCGATGCCAATTCTTTTAGCCTATTTAACAAAAAAACTTACTCCAAAAATTCACAATAAAATTGAATCTATTCGGCATCTCTCGTTCTACCTATGGTCTATAGCTCTCGTAGTTGTGTTGGCAAAAACCGTATTATTCATAAAAACCCAATTACAGACGAACATAACTACCGAAATAATGATTGCTTTAGGAGCTTTGATTGTTTGTATTTCGCAATTTCTGTTAGGACGCAAGGTTGGTTCAAAATTCGATAATACAGTCGCTGGCGGACAAGGATTAGGACAAAAAAATACCATTCTTGCAATATGGATGGCACAATCTTACCTTGACCCAATAACTTCAATAGGACCAGGTGCATATATTGTTTGGCAAAATAGTGTGAACTCATTTCAGATTTGGCTCAAAAATCGAAAACAATAATATAATAAACACAAGTCAACAAACGTAGTGTATTTTTGAGAATAATACAAAAAAGGGAATCGAAATGGATTCCCTTTTTTTATAAGATTTAGATTTAGAACTTACTGACGCTCGAGTAACCAAATATCATCGAAACGAGGAGCATATTTTGCTTTGATTCGATCGCGTTCGGCAGCCGCTTCATCTTTGGTATTGAAACTTGCCACAATTACACGATACATTTGTTTTTCGTTTTGTGCTAAAATGACACGGTAGCCGTCTTTTTCAATATTCGATTTCAACATACCTGCATTTTCATTATTTATAAAGCTACCAATAACCACACTGAAATTTTTCAACCCTGATTCATCAGAAGCAACAACTGGTGTAATCCGTTCTTTAGTAACCCGTTCTTTACCTGATGATATCGGAGCAACTGGAGGAGTAACAGTAACAACTGGTTTTACTACTTCTTCAACTTTAGGTTGAGTTACAATTTCTTTTTGCTTAGCTCTTTCATAAGCCGCTTTATAAGCAGACTCCTTTGGTTTACAAGAGGATACACCAACGGCAATTAGAGTTACAATAGAATAAAATATTAGCTTTTTCATCTGTTTATAATTTTGATTTTATAAGTTACATAGCTTGTCCCGACTTGGCGAGAGAACTCACACTTAAACATTACCTTGTGTGTCAAAGTTTATTCGTCGTGTTCGTTTCTTCTGTTAATGATTTATTTTTGATAAGTCGTAGGGAACTTGAAGATTTGATATTAATTTAATAAAAAAACATTCACCAAACTCGGATTCCTATTATTTTTTTAATCACGCAAATATAGTGAATTTTAAAATTACGTAAGTAAAGTTTGTACAGATTTTGTTAAAACAAAATGTTAATATTCTTAAAGACTTAACCAAATTACAAAACGCCTTTGGTGGTAGGCAATTCATAATTGAATATGTCGCGCTTAATAGCCATTTTTATCGCACGGGCTAGTCCTTTGAAGATTCCCTCAATCTTGTGGTGCTCGTTATCGCCTGTTGCCTGAATATTGAGGTTCATTTTGGCAGCATCGCTGAACGATTTAAAAAAGTGAAGAAACATTTCTGTAGGCATATCTCCCACTTTTTCACGTTTGAAATCGGCACTCCAAACCAACCATGGTCGACCGCCAAAATCAAGTGCAACCGTGCAAAAGCAATCATCCATAGGCAATGCATATCCGTAGCGTTCGATGCCACGTTTATTTCCCAAAGCCTGATAGAGCGCTTCGCCTAGTGCCAAAGCCGTATCTTCTATGGTGTGGTGTTCGTCAACGTGCAAATCGCCTTTCACATTGATAGTCAAGTCCATCCCCGAATGTTTCCCGATTTGCTCCAACATGTGGTCGAAAAACGAAAGACCGGTTTCGATATTGCAGCGTCCTTTTCCATCAAGATTGATTTCTACCAGAATATCAGTCTCTTTCGTGGTGCGTTGTATGTGCGAACGACGCTCTCCGGCAAACAAGAACTCTGCAATTTGATCCCAATCGGTAGAAAC
>JBAXGL010000112.1:0-8277 GCA_037139375.1 Bacteroidales bacterium
TTGGAATTGGCTCGTCAAAAATCGGGTGATGCCAATTTGCAACTTTCAGATTTACGTCAAGACGAAGATTGCCTCGACACTTGGTTCTCATCGTGGTTGTGGCCGATTTCGGTGTTCGATGGAATCAACAATCCTGAAAACGAGGAGATTAAATATTATTACCCGACCAACGATTTGGTGACCGGTCCCGATATTCTTTTCTTCTGGGTAGCACGTATGATTATTTCGGGTTACGAATACCGCCACGAAATGCCGTTTGAGAATGTCTATCTGACAGGTATTGTGCGCGATAAATTGGGACGAAAAATGTCGAAATCGCTTGGCAATTCACCCGAACCGCTCGAACTGATTGAGACTTTCGGAGCTGATGGTGTGCGGATGGGTATGATGTTGGCAGCGCCTGCAGGAAACGACATTCACTTCGACGAAGCGCTTTGCGAGCAAGGGCGAAACTTCAATAATAAAATCTGGAACGCCTTCCGTTTGGTGAAAGGATGGGAGGTTGACGAAACGTTGGCTCAACCCGAATCGGCTGCCATAGCTATCAAGTGGTTCGATGCTTTACTGAACCGCACCATCGCTGAAGTGAACGATTCGATGGAAAAATACCGCATCTCGGAAGCGTTGATGGAAATCTACAAGCTCTTCTGGGATGAGTTTTCGTCGTGGTACCTCGAAATGGTGAAGCCCGCATACCAACAGCCTATCGATAAAGTAACTTACGAGGCGACTCTCGGCTTTTTCGATGCGTTGCTCAAATTGCTTCATCCATACATGCCATTTATCACTGAGGAGCTTTGGCAAGCCACATACGAGCGTGCAGAAGGTGAGAGCTTGATGACGCAGTTGTTGCCTGAAGCAAAATCGTTCGATGCATCACTGATTGCCGAAGTAGAAATCGCAAAAGAGATTATCACTGGCATCAGAAATGTGCGCGCTCAAAAGAATATTCCAAACAAAGAAGCTGTTGAGCTTGAAATTCTTGGCGACCATAACGCAAACAACAATCCGTTGATTCTCAAATTGAGTAATTTGTCTGGATTAAATGTTGTTTCTGAAAAATCAACAGGAGCGGTTTCATTCTTAGTCGGAACATCAGAATACGCCGTGCCACTCGGAAATCTGCTCAATGTAGAAGAAGAGCTCAAGAAACTCAACGAAGAGTTGGTCTATCAACAAGGATTCCTCGTTTCGGTACAACGAAAACTGAGCAATGAAAAATTTGTTGCAAATGCCAAACCTGAAGTTGTTGATGCCGAACGTAAGAAACAATCGGATGCCGAGAGCAAAATAAAGTCTCTCGAAGAGAACATAGTTGCTTTGCAGAAGTAAAATTCAACAAACCCTGATAGTTTTTCTGTCAGGGTTTGTGTTTGAAAATAAGTCATCAAGTCTTAAAACAAACTCTTTTCGCTCAAATTTTGTTTATTCTGTATAATTCTTATCTTTGTAAACTGTAAATTGAATGTAGAATGAATATTCGAACTCTGTTGGTAATCTGTTTGAGTATATTGTTAGCTTCTTGCGAAACCATTTCATTTATTACCTTACAAATACAACGACCTGGAGAGGTTGGATTGCCATCGGGTATTACGCAGATTGTTGTGGTAGATCATGCAATGGCACAACCAGATGATTTTGGGCATACTATGACAATTTTTCAGCAAAAACAGAGCAATTCATCATTCGATTCTGAGAAACTGAAAAACTTGTTTGTAGATTGTTTGTCTAATCGTATTAATCTGAATTATTCGTCAAAAGTCTATCAGCAAAAGGTTTCGACCGTAAAATTGTATTCTGATGAATCGACTCTGACGCCGAAGCAAATCGAGGAAATTGTAGATTCAACACACGCAGATTTGATTATTTCGGTAGATCGTTTACTAAGTGAAAGTTCCTTCAAATTAGGATATATATATGTCGAGAATTTGTACAGAGCTACATTAGATGGTCGTAATAATTTGTCGGTGAATTTATTTTCGCCCAAACTGCAACCAATAAAAATAGAGCAACACGATACCCTTTTTTGGGAAAACTACGATTTCGCTTCGGATTTAGCTGTTAGTCGTTTCCCTGCACCTGCAACTTGTTTGGAAGACTTGATGGGATACAGTGCCGATAGATTATTTAAGCGAATATTTCCAAATCGGGAGTCTGTGCAACGGGTTATCTATTCTTCGATAAATAGCGATATGTCTGATGCAGAGAGGTATGCAAAACGCAACAAATGGGTGGAAGCATCTTATATTTGGGATTTTAAGTTTAAAACCTCCAAAAACGAACGGTTGAAAGCTTATTGTGCCGCCAATATGGCACTCTATTCCGAAGTTTTTGACCAATTTGATGAAGCAATAAGATGGGCAGAAATTTCAAAATCACTTTTTCAGAAATGCAAATCGATCGATATGACAACTGAAGAAGAGCGAATCAAACAATATGTTAAAGATTTGAATATCAGAAAAACAGAATTGCAAATATTAGAAAAACAATCCGAGTATTAATCTAAAAAAATGAAAGTATGAATCCAGTATATGAGTCGTTACAAACCAATTTGGGAAGGGCGCTGATAGCAGCGTTCGAAAGTTGCAAAAAGAGCGACAAACTCACTACTTTGACTGATTTGTATGTTCAGGTTAATACCATTACTAAAGAAATCGCGCTTTACGACGACGAGGAAGATTTACTGACCACTATTCCGTTTGTCGAGATGGATGATATCTCTTCTGAGGAAAATGTATTTAAAGTGGTAGAAGATTTGATTCGGGAGATTACTGAAGAACCAACATATTTTGATCGCCTACTCGAATTTGATCTATTGAAACCATTCTCCCTCTTACTAGTCAATGAGGCATTCGAACAGCATGGTGAGGTTTATTTACTTGAAGTGGGTGAAGTAGTCATCGAAGACTCATTATTTAAAGATATAGACAAAGAATTGGATGATTTCCTGGATCATCTGCTGAAAGAATAACAGCTGACTCAAAATTACATAAAAAGGAAAGAGGCATTCAAAATTTGAATGCCTCTTTAAGTTAGAATTGATATGTTGCTGTTTTAATTAAGCGGTTCTGATGACTTGTCCAATCTGAAGTTTACTTTTTCTCAGTTTGTTAAGTTTCTTTAGTACACTGATGGTTGTGCCATATTTGCTGGCGATAGAATATAAAGTATCTCCAGTTTTAACTTTGTGGTATGCTATTCCAACAACTCCCTGAAGCGATTCGCCTGTTTTATGAGATTTGTGATTGGTGTAGAATACATAGCTATCCATGTGGGTCACTTTGTTCGTAAAGTCAAAAATTTCGGCAGGATTGATTGCGACACCTAATAATCGTGTTTCGAAGTGAAGGTGTGGCCCTGTAGAACGGCCTGTATTTCCACCAAGCGCAATAACATCTCCCGCTTTCACCATTTGACCTACCGCAACAAGTTGTTTTGATAAGTGTCCGTAAACAGTCTCTAATCCATTATTATGTCTGACAACAACCACATTACCATATCCTCTTTGAAAGGCTACAATTCTGACTTTTCCATCAAAAGCTACGTGTATTGGATCTCCAATCTGAATTTTCAAATCCGTGCCATAATGGAACCTATGAAAATGAGGACGATAACCAAAATTTGACGTAATATCTCCCATCGTTGGCATATACCAAGCTGAAACATCAATAACCATAGAATCGGGAAGCTGTTTTCCTTTGTAAGGATTTACAAAAGATGTGTTCCAATTATCATCATACAAATTAAGTGCAGGATATAAATCCTCTTCTTCGTAACTGTTGTCTTTAATTGAAGCTACAGAATCTAAGCGAAGTTTCTCTTTATTGATCCGAACCTGATCTGACAACAATTCATCTGACGTTCGAACAATAGGTTTGATTGTGCGAACAGCAGTTGTTCTCTTCGAATGTCTGTGGTGCGACCGCGACCGCGCCTGAGCACTCTCCGACAAAACCATTGTGCCGAAAATAATAAGGATATATAAAAAGACTTTTCTCATTCTAAGATTGTATTCGTTTAAATTATAATTCGTCTCCTGCAAAAATAAAATCCAATGCAACAGGACGATATTCAAAAATTTCTTCCGGCTTAAAGAAACGTGCTACTTCAATTCCAGCATTTTCTAAAGAATCGGAGGTGTGAACGATGTTTTCAGAGATACTTGACGAAAAATCACCACGGATTGTACCTGGCAATGCTTCACGTCCATTTGTAACTCCAGTCAGTTTCCGCACAACATCTACAGCACCTACACCATCCAAACAGAGGGCGATAAGTGGCGAAGCGGTCATACTTTTTTTGATTTTTGGAAAAAATGGTTTGTCCAACAAGTGAGCATAATGCTCTTTAATAAGGTCTTCACTCATGACCATCATCTTCATTCCGGCAATGCGAAGTCCCTTCTTTTCGAGGCGAGAAATCACCTCTCCGATAAGTCCTCTTTGTATAGCACTTGGTTTAATGAGGAGTAATGTTTTTTCCATAAATCGACACTTTATTTTTATCGTTAGTGAACAAAGATAGTTTTTTGAGCCAAAGTACAACGACCTGTTTTATATGTTGTACAACATTTTAGCGACCTTTTAAGACTATTCGTCTTCAAATTAACATCGTTAATAATGTTTTAACAAGTCATTTTAACTAATTTGACTCCAATTTACTTCTTTCTTAAAAATCTTTTCTACTTGATTTTTGAGGATAAAATTCTCAGATTTTTTCAATTCTGGATCATTTTCGAGCACCTCATTAGCGATGTCTCTAGCCAGTTGAAGAATCTGTCCGTCGTAGACCAAACTGGCAATTTTCAGCTTAAACGGATCACCACTTTGTTGCGTTCCATCCATATCACCGGGACCACGTAATTTCAAATCTGCTTCTGCAATCACAAATCCATCGTTGCTATTGACCATAATTTCCATCCGTTTTCGGGTGTTTTCGCCTAACTTGTGAGAAGTTACTAATACGCAGAACGATTGATCGGCACCTCGTCCCACACGCCCACGCAGCTGATGGAGTTGCGAAAGACCGAAGCGTTCAGCGCTTTCAATGACCATCACTGAAGCATTCGGAACATTCACTCCGACTTCGATGACAGTGGTAGCTACCATAATATTGGCTTCGCCCGAAACGAAGCGCTGCATAGCTGCTTCCTTTTCGGCTGATTTCAGTTTTCCATGTACCATGCATACCTTATATTCCGGGAAAATTTCTGAAATATGTATGTATCCGGCTTCCAGATTCTTATAATCTGACTTTTCACTTTCCTGAATCAACGGGTAAACAATATAGACCTGTCGACCCAATTGCAGTTGTTTGCGAATGGAAGTATTGAGCGAACCTCGCCTATTGTCGAATTGATGAACGGTTTGAATCGGTTTTCGACCCGGTGGCAGTTCGTCAATGACCGACACATCGAGATCACCATACAGTGTCATCGCCAAAGTGCGGGGAATAGGCGTGGCAGTCATTACCAAAATATGTGGCGGTTTTGCATTCTTATTCCAAAGGCGAGCACGCTGAGCTACTCCAAAACGGTGCTGTTCGTCAATTATAACTAATCCAAGATTGTCGAACTGTACCACATCTTCGAGCAGTGCATGTGTGCCGATGATAATCTGAATATCTCCAGTGAGGAGCTGCTGATGGATTTCGGCTCGTTTGCTTTTTTTACTTGAACCTGTCAATAAAACGATATTCAGACCTAATCCGCGGGTGATGTCGCAAATGGTATCGTAGTGCTGAGACGCCAATATCTCTGTAGGAGCCATCAGACAAGTTTGATAGCCGTTGTCAATAGCTATGAACATACTCATCAGTGCCACTAAAGTTTTGCCACTTCCCACATCGCCCTGCAAGAGTCGATTCATCTGCCGACTGCTACGCAAGTCTTCTCTAATCTCGCGAAGTACACGTTTTTGAGCATTTGTCAACTCAAAAGGTAAATTTTGCTGATAGAATGTGTTAAAATATTGACCAATAACGGGAAACACAAAGCCACTCGATTTGCGCTGCGTCAATTTTGCAAAACGAAGTATATTCAGTTGAATGTAGAACAACTCTTCAAATTTAAGTCGGTATTCCGCTTTTCGCAACAACTCTTGAGACTGTGGAAAATGAATATTGCTAATAGCTTCGTGATGCGAAATCGCCTTTGAACGGTTTATTACATAGGCGTTTAGGTTTTCAGACAACGGTTCTTTGAAGGTGGAAAAGAGATTGAAGACGAATTTCTGAATCATTTTCGAATTCAGAAAACTTGATTTCATCTTTTCCGTCGTGTTGTAAAAAGCTTGAAGTGCACCCATCTGCTTCTCCGCCACTTCGTCGTAAACATCTATATCGGGATGTGGAATATTGAATTTTCGATTGAATTCATTCGGTTTTCCAAATACCAAATATTCAGTGCTGAGATTATATTTCGCTAAAATAAACTTAGCACCTTTAAACCAAACCAACTCAATAACGCCAGTGCCATCGCTAAATTTCGCCACAAGGCGTTTGCTCATTCCTTCGCCCATGGTCTCGAATGAGAGAATGCGCCCTCGCAGTTGCACATAAAGCAATTCGTCTGTGATGTCGCAGATGCGATGCAGTTGACTCCGGTCAATGTATTTATAAGGGTAGTAACCCAATAAATCTTCGTAGGACTGGATGTCTAATTCCTGCCGCAGAATTTCACCTCGCTTTTCACCAACACCAGGCAAATATTTAATATTTTGAAGCGCTAAGTTCATTTCGAAGATAAAAGTGCTTCAGCAACAAGGAGGTCAAACGGGGTGGTGATTTTAATATTTTCGCGATTACCTTCAGTCAAAGTGATAGAAAAACCTGCTGCTTCGACCACCGATGCATCGTCTGTAAACTCTGAAGTGAAAGCTTGTTGATAAGCTTTTAACAATATGTCTGAACGAAAAATCTGAGGTGTTTGCACCAAACAATACGCCGATCTATCGACAGTAAAACTTCGCTCTAGCGATATTTGACGAAGCGTTTCGTGTACTTCTATCACTGGAACAACCGAACCTTTTTGTTCTGCTAATTCATAACAACTGAGAATCACTTCTGAAGAAACAAAAGGGCGCACGCCATCGTGAACACCAATAACGGCTTTCTCAGAAAGATTTTTTGTAGCAGCCAGCAATCCGTTCTGCACAGAATGAAAACGGGTTTCACCGCCATCGGTAATGGTATGGGGAATCGTAAAATTATATTTTTCACAAATGTCGCTCCAATAGTGATGTTGCAATGGTGGCAAAACCAACGTGATTTCAATTGACGAATCCGCTTTCTGAAATGCCTCGAGGGTATGCATCAATATCGGCTTTCCTCCAACGATCATAAATTGTTTTGGTAGCTCATGACCCATTCTGAGCCCTTTCCCTCCTGCCACTATGATAACTATCTTTTGCATAATTCTATTTGTCTCATGCAAAAATAAGAAAAATTAGGTGGGAATCATCATTTTGATGTTTTGGCTATTAAATAAGGTGTCATAATTCATCAATCACCTGATGTTTTGAACATATAAAAGAGTAGATATTGATCGGATTGTTTTCTCAAATGAAACATAGACAAAGTCTTTACGCATATTTCTAAGCTGTTACAATTCTCAAAAATCTTGTATTAACAACTTAACACCAATGTGTTAAGGCTGCAATATCGTGTCTGTTTCTTTGCAATATAATTAAAGAGACAGAAAATATGAATACACAGAAATTTTTCCCAACAATTGTGATATCCGACGTACACCTCGGAACAGAACACTCAAAAACACGCGAACTGACAGACTTTCTTCGCACCGTTAACTGCAACACCCTTATCATGAACGGCGACATCATCGACGGATGGCACCTTCAAAAAGGCGGCAAAGGCAAATGGAAGAAAGAACACACCGACTTCTTCAAGGTCATCATGAAAATGATGGAAAACCACAATACTAAAATCATCTACGTACGTGGCAACCACGACGACTTTATCGACCACTTAGCACCCTTTTCGTTTGCCAATCTCTCCATCGTGAAAGATTACGTACACGTGAAGAACGGCAAAACCTACTACGTGACACACGGCGATGTATTCGACAACATCACGTCGAACATGGTTTGGTTGGCTAAACTAGGAGATATCGGCTACTCATTTCTATTGTGGATAAACAGATTCTACAACATCTATCGTGCTAAAAAGGGATTGCCATACTTCTCGCTATCGCAAGCCATCAAGCAAAAAGTGAAAACAGCAGTGTCGTACATTGGCAACTACGAAAAAGAATTGGTTGCT
>JBAXGL010000113.1:0-8241 GCA_037139375.1 Bacteroidales bacterium
TCCATTGCGCCTCAATTGTGTCCGCTGACAAATCCGCACCACACGCCCATTCGACGAAGTATCCTCCGTTGATAACCTTTATGAATTCATCATGGTCACGAAGCTCTTCAAACGCTTCGTATTCCAGATAAGGAGTAACATCAAAACGACCAACACGGCCATCTTCCGAAACAATTGACAACACCCAATCAGGTTGTGGATGTAGTTCTGCAATTCTCATTGATCAAGTCCCTTTATCGGAAATGGTTTCTTTCCATTTACTGCCAAATTCCAGTCAGCCAATAAATCTTCGTGATGAATCTCGATCCAAGCAACTACCAGCTTGTGTTTGTTCGGTGGCAGTAAACCTGCCAATAGCGTTCCTTCAGGGATAGAGTACACTGCAACGTTTCCCTGATAATCTGCATGTATGTGCGGTACATGATGTTTCTCGGCATCCCGAAAAAACATCCGAATAAGAATCCCGTAAAACATTGAAATCGTAGGAATTATGCTATTTACTTTCTCTTGTTGAGTTTATGATATACCTAACGTCTGAATTCAGCGGTGAGCGAAGCGAATCCGCTTCAACGCAGTGTTAGGCTCCGGACGCTCAGGCTCAGGCGCAGGAATAAATGGATGACCAGCGGCAATATGTTCAGCTTCTGACTTTTTCAGATCAGCATAGATAGCCCGCAAGTCATAACCGAATTTGGCTGCGTGGGCATCACGAATAGCTCTTACTTCATCTACGATTTCGTCATTCCACATCTTCTTCTCCAAGTAGTTCTTCGGGGGTGCAAATAAATGGCAATGATAAGCCAATTTCTTCGAGGTGAGCAGCAATACCTCTTTGTATCTCCGGGTTTGCAATGTGCCTACAGTTCCAAGTCAGAAGATAATCAACTCCATTAACTGTGGCAATTGCAATGTGAAGCGCATCTTCAGCCGCCTTGGCTGGAATAATCCCCTTCGCTATCAACGAGTTGGCAATATCGAGTGCTTGCTCGGTTATCAAGATCAAGGGCACATCATTCAACACAGTCAGCCGCTTTTTTGCAGCATCGGGGTCACCAGCACCGCACTCACGTAAAACCGACTCAGAAACTACCAAGTCGTACTGGCTGCGGGTTTCCCACCAGGCTAATGTAATTTGTTGATGAGCCGCTCCGAGAATGGTCTTGCTGGGCCGAGCCGTCAGGTAGCTGATGACGGATGTTTCGATATAGACCTTACGTTTCATAATTCCTCATACCGAACGATTAGGGTAAGACTCATGCGTTTTGTTGCGCGTCGTTTTAACTCGCTTGTTATGCATTAAAATCAAACAGGCGATCCATGATGATATTTTGTTGGCCTGTTGTTGGTTTTGGAATTACATAATAGCTGTCCATTTCTTCATACTCTAGCCCATCAAACAGCGCTTTGTGATCTATGCTGACAGCTAACTTTCCACTATCATGCAAGGTAAGTAGTCCTTCAAATCCATCTTTGATAAATTTGGTTTGCCCTTTTTTTCTGTACACCTTCATATTAACCCTGCCCTATTAATTTATGTACATAACGCAAAGTTCAGCGGGCTGAGCGCAGAGAGCGGTAGCGAACGAAGCGAAGCTCCGCTGGAACGTTGAGTTAGGCTTTGTTGTAACTCGAATGATGGGCTTCGTACCTCAGCACATCCTATAATTAGCTCACCTTATCGCGTTTACGGGGCATTCGGAAGCCACCGTAAAACGTTAACATTTTCAGTAAGTTAATCTAAATCCCAAAGTTGCGTTGATTTTCCTTTTTTGGGTAGGTCTGTTTGCTCTGAAGATTTCTTAACAAATTGAGATTTCAGCAATTCGCTTGGCTGGTCATTCTGCTTGTTTTCTTTCCTTGGCGAAACATTGAGAATTTTTTCTAGCATCTTTGAAGCTGCTTCTTTTCCAGATTCTATCGTCTTTTGAAATACTTCTTTTACATATTCTATTACATCTTGATCATTTATCTTTTTTTCCTCTATACAATTTTGCGATAGTGGATTTTCTCGGCACTGCTCTGTTTCTCTATCGTCCTGCACGGTAGATTGTGTCGCCTGTAAATGTGAAATGACTGGCGTTTTTTCTTTTATCATTTCTTTATTAATTGGCAATGACGCAATAAGTAATGGACTGTCTAATACATCACGCTCTCGACTCAACCCAAAACAAAGCGATGCTTCGATAGGTTGTTTAGCTATAGTATTCCAAATATCCGCCTTAAGTATTTTTTCATCATCTGGGATAAAGAAAATCTTTCCAGTTTCTTTAAAATTAATGAGTGGTTCGAGTGGCTTTGGATTTAACTCACTATTTCCTTTAATATTCCATTTCTGTAGCGTATAAGGCAGTCTAATTGCGATACGCGAAGACTCTTGATAAGGTTTGACAAACCATTGTTCGACAACATATTGATAAAGTGGAGTAAATAAGGATAGTTGTAATTGATCAAATGCTGGCGCAATTGCCTTGCCATCGTTGCAAACATAGCCCACAAAAAGGAAAAGCGGACACGAGCAGTTGTCTCGCGTCATCGTTGCCCAGTTACTAATATCAATATCAGTAGATTTGGCGGCATCAACTAGCTCGTTTGCCATGCAAGTAACGCCAAAAACACACTGTCGGGCATTTCGGTAAAGACTCCAACGCGGTTGGCTCGGCAATTTTTCGGCTAATCGTGTGCTGACTAACACATACGACTCAATATCGGCTATATCATCGTTGGTATATCCTTGAGGAATTGCGATAAATCGAAAATCAACCTCGTATGTGCGGGCATAGACAATTGCCGACCATTCAAAATTAGTCATAAAAATTCCCCATTAGTAAATAATACCTAATATAATTCCCACGGTGATTTCCTCTTTAATAAATTCCCACTTGATAGTTTTCTAACAGCAGTGAGCTGTTCGACATAGTCATCCAGACTTTTGTCTTTATCTATCAATGGAAATTCTTCCAAGCTACTGGCTAGTGATTTCAAGGACTCATTGGTTGGCTCTATAATTTTCTCTAATTCATAAAGTTTTGCTTTCGCTAGTTCATAGAGTTCTCCATCGGTAGGTAAACCAAACATTTTACTAAATATCCAATCACCTACACCTCTGCCCTCATCACGTGTACGTTTCTCTTCCTCAAACCTTTCTCTGAGTTGATTAAGATACAATGCTTTTATGTAAACCATCACATGCAAGGCATATAGTAAGGGTACATGCACATTAATTGAACTTACCCCGCAAGCCGTTGGAATAAACGCACCATTAACCATCTCGCTGGCATTTACAGCACTGATCAAACCTGAAAAATGATCGATCATCGGGCGAGTATAAGCTGAAATCATATCACTCTTTGTCAACACAACAGCAAGTGCCATAGGTGTTTCAATATCTCGAACGGCATGATGTATAAGACTGTTTAATCGCCCTAATTGGTTGGCTTGGGTGTCGCCACGGGATAATGCTTCACTATCACAAAATAATATCAAACCATCTGCATATTTAAGGTCTTCTTGTAGCTTGCGGGCTTGTTCTTCGGTCTTACCTGATAGAAGAATTGCCTCACCTCTATAATCTGCCCACTTAAACTCAAAAACCTCCTCATCGTTATGAAGCAATGAGAACATATACTCCTTGCGTTGATCAGTTCCGAGAGGATAATTGCCTTTAGCAATTATTTGTGAAAGATTCAACAACCGTTGGTGATCATCATTGCTAGGAGCTTTCAATTTAAAACCATTCCGTTGTTGTTGCATTGCGCCATAAAGCGATGCCATATAAGTCGTCTTTCCAACACGGCTATGTCCGAGCATAACGATTTTAATTGTTTTGCTGTCATCATCGCTGGTTGTTGTCATGATAATTAACCTCAAAAATTAAAGTTGCCAAGGCGAATTAGGTTTTTCACTTTGATCATTATCTGGCTTCTCAGCAGCAGAAGATTTCGGCTTTAAGCCAAAAGATTCTTCATTATCGCTTTGCGGTGGAGGCATGTTGTGTGATGAGCGTTTTTTGTTTGTGCTATCAAAAAAACTCATCCCAACATAAGAAATACCACCTAAAATCACCATAGTAGGCAATACAGGAATAGACAAAGTGTTAGCTATCCAAATACCTACACCTGCGCTCACACCCGCCGCCACCAATTTGTCACCTCGCGGCATGAGCCAGTCTGATTGTGAATGGGTATCGATGGTTGATTGGCTTTTAGGTGGCAAAGCCGATGCTGATTGCTCGGCAGATTGCAACGGAAGCGTTTCGGCGGCTGTGACTCCATCCACAGTAACATTTAAAAACAATCCATCCATTGCGTCACGCTGACGATTCAACCCTATACAAAGTGAAGTAGGTTTTTTCGATGCAGTGGCAAGCAACCATAAATCTTGTTTCTCGACATCATTGTTAGGAAAGATACCGACATAGTGCGGGTTTGTATTAAATACTCGCTTCGTATCTTCCGATACTGTCTGATTCGGAACAGTGCGAACTTCTTCTTCAAGCAACGGTACAGCCTGAAAATGCGTACTGATAGGCTCGCGGGATTTCGGATTGTACGGTTTAACATCCCAATGTTCAGCAACAAACCGATACAGTGGTGCAAATAACGGTAAGTCCAGCGCTTCGTAAGATGGCAGTATTAAATCTTCCTTACCGACACGCGCTATATAACCTGCGAAAAGAAAAAGCGGACAACCATGATTGTCGCACCCCATAGCTTCCAGTGTTGGGTCAGATGCAGCAGCAATTAACTCTCTAGCCATACAGGTGATACCAATCAAGCAAAACTGTTCACCGCGCACAAATAACCAGCGTGGTTGCTCAGAAAGTTTCTCTGCCATACGAGTACTAACTAAGATATAAGGCTCAGCCCACGCCAGCACTTGTTGCCTATTTTCATCGGGTGCAGCTAAAAAGCGAAAATCAACTTCTAACGTACGACCGTAAACTATTTCAGCCCATTTCATCGATAGTTACCTCTTCTCCATTTAAAAACAAATCAACCTCTTGCAATTTATTGGCAAGAAGACGTATTTTTGACAAGTATTCTTTACGTTCCTCTTCGTTAATGTCTATCTGTCCCTTAAACCAATCACTCTCGTCACCATTCCACATGCGATCCCAAAAACCTTTCTTTTCTTCGTTAGTGAGTTTTCCTTTAAGTTGTTGTTTACGAGCTAGAGCCTCTAAATAAAGCCCGTAATAATGCGTATAAGCCATAAAAATCATCGGCAGTTCCACGTTCACGGGATTAATGTTTGCGTTGTTGCTATCTTCTGCCAAACCTTTTCCTAAAGTTACAGGACAAATCATAATAAAATATCCTTTAGTATTAGGATCAAATAAAGTACTAAATATTTTTTTAACATCGGCGATTAATTCTTCGCGCGGACGCTGATAGCATTCATCATATTTAGTAATCAGTATCATGACAGGAAAAATTATTTCTGTTGTTTTCCTTGTCTTTGATAATTCAGTTAAATTCCAATTCATCATCTTGACATTGGATTTAGTCCCAATTTCTTGTAATGAGTTGTCATCAACTTTTTTCTTCAAGAGTTCGCCTGAAATACATAATAAAACGCCTTGCGAATTAACAATCTGATTCTGAAGTTGTTTTCTATCAGAGTCAGCGGATGTAGCCATCAAAGCACCTCCACGATAATCAAGCCAATCAAACTGTATCATCGGCTTGAAACCATAGCTGAATTCAAAAACATAATTCTCGCCTAAACCTACATTTTTCGGCGGCCAGCGATCCTCGCCTTTTTCCAGTGTCAGCATAGACCACCGATCAGTAAGCTCGATTTCTTGATCTAAATCGACCGCACGGAGCGTAAAGCCTTCAATCCCCATTTGCATACGCGCATACATGCCCAACATATAGCAAGTCTTTCCAACATTACTGGGAGCAAGCATGGTAATTTTGATTTTCGGTATATCGTTCATAATGTATTCCTCGGTAGTAATTTAATGTAAATCCCATGTACTGTTTGGTTTGTTTAAGTCCCAAATACTATTTTGTTTGCTATATTTAGTAGCGGTTTTAGTTTGGGTAGATTGGTTAATGAGTTGCTGATGGGTAGGAATAATTTTTGTATCTTTTGAAATATCAATTCGTATTAATTCCTGTGCAACAATTTCATTATTAGTTCTTTGCAATATTTCAGTAACTTGCTCAATAAATAGTTGGTCACGAGAATCCAGTTTAGAAGATAACTTACAGATATTATCAATGTATTCTTGCCAATCCACATCCACCTGTTGTGGCAGGCAGTTGGCATCCTTTTCGGCAAGCCATAAACAGAGACCTTCTTTAGCGATAGTCTCAGCGATATTTTCATAGCCTTGCGTGTGTAGCAAAGATGCCGCCGTGTCTAAATAAATACTTTTCATCTTGTCACCGTGATAGCCCGTTGCTGCCAGCGTAGCCAATACACCACGATAAAAGGCTGCCAAATCAACCGATAACGCAAAATCAAGTGTTTCTTGATTCATACGCATTGGCATAATTGGAGCTGTACCATATTCAATCAAATGGTAAATGTCGGCATACAATCCCGTGAAACAACTTAGAGCTGCACCAATACCTTTGGTTATTTCTTTATCTACATTCGTTACCACTTCACAGGCTGCACGATAACGTCGAAAATTTGCTTCAATCAGCTTATCACGCGTACTATCTGATGCTCGTGCTTCTGCGTCCAGTAGCTCAAAATTAAATTTCAGTTCACTGGATATATTAGGTAAACCAAGAGGTAACAAACGCTTGGATTCTTCGCGCAATAATGTGCCACGCATAACGGCAATATCCATAGATAACAGCGTCTTTGTAATAGGATACGCTTGACTACCACAAGCCCCTAATCCCCAAAACGACACTCTAAGACTAAGTGTGTCGCCGTTATTTAGCAGACATGGATTTAAGACAATAACAGGTTGTCCTTGAAGTCCATCCCATAAAGATTTAATGAATACATCTTCTTGAAGATCGCCATCGCGCCAATCGCCGATATGGGAAATAAAGGGATGTTCACCTGTCAGTTCGTATCCCTTTTCCAGAAACATTGACAGTTGAGTATTAATTGTCCCTTCCAAATCATAACGCACATAATCGGTATTACGATTGGTTTTAGTGATAAAAACGCGGCAAGGAATAATAGAAGATTGCTGACTATTTCCGCTAATAGTCAGCGGTTGTAGGGAAAAGTCTTCATAGGGTGTTTTAAGCGGCCATACCCGTTGGTCGAAAGATTTTTTCTTAAATTGTTCATATTGATATTCGGCTTCGGCTAGTCGCTGTTTAAAACTTTCCTGTTGCAATTGAACTTTACTGGCATGGTCAATTTCTCTCGTACGATACAACATTTTCAAATCAAGCTCGTGCTGGTAATCTTTGAAAGCAATAGCTTCTTTACGTTTTTCATCGCCATTTGCTTTAGAGTCTAGCCAACTGCCGACTGGCTTAGTGATAAGCTGAATTGCAGCATTCGCAGCGTACATTAATAATAAGTCATCGATTACTAATGGCATATCTTTTGCCCTCCCTTACATCAATAGTGATCATGGTAATTATGTCCGCAGTTATCGCAACACTGCCCATTTCCAGTGAAGCCTCGACAAGAGCATTTATAGCAACTGGAATAACCCGCAAAAGATATTCGATCGTGATGTTCATGATGATGAAGACCATGATGATGTAAATGATCTGTACTATCGGTAACCAATATAGACGAATCAGTATCGGGTGGTAATGCCGTAAATGAATCATTCAAGAAATTCCGGGAGTCTGCCGTGGTAGTTGCATCATCAAAAACCGTGCTAACGTCAATAAAGGCCGATTGGTCATCTTCAGTATTGAGTAATTTGCTATCATTTTGATCGCTAGTATTGATAAACGAATCACTCTCTTCATGATTGTTATCTATCTGATCAGGATCGTCAGGCAGATTTTCTTGCTCATTTAAATAGTTCATAAGTCGTTTCCTCCTAACAATATTTAGATTGATCCGCCTATACTGGGGATTTTTGAATTATAATCCATATAAGACGTCATTTTCAAACCACTCAAAACATCGCCAACCGATTTTTTATAAATCACTTAAATCTATTGTTGCGTTTTATGTCAACGTCTTATACGGATCGGCATAAGAACTTTGCTTAAAACACGTCAACCGGGCTTTTTACGCCATGGCCACCTTTGTTTAAAACATGCGTATAAATCATCGTGGTGCTTACATCCTTATGCC
>JBAXGL010000114.1:0-8148 GCA_037139375.1 Bacteroidales bacterium
GTTACTTCTTGCTCAAATTTGTCAAGCTCTTCGAGATCGGTATTTTCGTCCACGCCAGTTTGCTGGATCGGTGCACCAAAATCGGTCATAAAGTTGGAAATGTCGCCAGATGCAAACGCGTAATCCTTTTTAGCGGGGGTGGTTCCTATATCTTTTAGCATAGTGTTACGGTTTTTAGATTGAATTTTTGATCAGTTGTTGCAGAAATTCGGTTGCCAATTGTTGTTCGCCAGTGCGGACAATTTTATCTTCTTCGTCGAAAAAAGCCGTCAAGATATACGCCCGTCCATCTTTGCCAGAGACCAACACAAAAGCGGCTGATGATTCAGTACCTTGCAACGGTTGTTCGGTGAGTGACTTGCTTATCACGCTATCGAGTTGCTTCAGCGCATCGGGCAGCATCGGCAAAAAGCCAGAAACCATACTTTTAATCAGAAAGTTATTTGCCATCGGTTAAGCCTCCTTTTTAGGTTCGCCACGCAGCCACGCTTTCAGCTCTTCGGCGGTGTAGCCTGTCAGTTGTTTCATCTCGTTTGGTTTGATCACGAACGGGAAAAACCACTCGTTGTATTGCTCAATCGAGTAGCGAACAAACACATCGAGCAACAAATCGGCAGGTGTAACCTCACGATTGAATAGTGTTGACAAACGCTTGCAACTTTCTTCCAGTATCTCCTTTGCAGGAGTGTGCAAAGTGATGATGATTTGATTTTCACGAATTTTAACCGCTTCCTGTAGTCTTCCTATATCTTCCTGATGCTTCCTGTTGACTTCCTGTAATTCTTCCCCCGTGATTCCATCAAATTGCATACGTTCTTGCTCCGACTTCCTTAATGCTTCTTTGGTGGAAGTCAGTTCTTCTTTAATGGAAGTTAGTTCTTCCAGTAAGGAAGTATGTCTTTTATCTTGTGCAAGAATGGTTCTTGCCACATTTTCCAGTGAGGTATCAGCCAGGAAGCCCAACGATTCAACAAAGGATATACGTTCCGCAAGCAACTGATCGACCATCTCGGTTGATTGATTATTTACTTCATCATTCTTGTTTTCGTAGCCTTGCATAATTTTAGCAAAAGCCTCACCCTGATTAATACCAGGAGTTTCATTTATCAGTCTTTCATAAATTTGCTCAAACAAATCGTTTGATTCCTCACTGATGTTGAAATTTTTCTTTTTCATTTTCGTAAAAATTTGGTGATTAAAAGGATAATTTATTGATTTTGATTGTATCTTTGTGGGGTAATTGGTTTGTGTCAAGCGATTAACCCTTAGGGTTGTATAAGGCATTAATGAAAGTGTGCGCTACTTTCGGAGCTGATTACTATTTGAATAAATGCTGAACACCCAACTAACAGTGGTTTCAGGGTCAAATAAAATATTTGTTGTTCCATACAGTGCAGGAATGTAAAATTATCGGCGTCGATGTTTTCGGTAATTTCAATTAAAAGAGCTCGATCTTTATCGGGCTTTTTTCGTTAAATCAAATGCAGTAAGTAACCAAACCTTACTATTTTTATCATCTAAAGCAATCACAAAACGAAACATTTTATTTTCATAAACTCGTTTTTGTGAGTCGGATTTTTTAATATTAAATTCTCCATATTGAACAACAATTGGGATAAAATCCTCGACTTTAAAACCCAGTCGCTCTATTTCCTTGCCGTGCTTTTCGACAATGTGTTTTAATCCAAAGCCTTTGTTTGTGGCAGTATCTTTTTCTCCCCAAACTATATCTATAAAGCCAACATCTGAACGATATAAGGCTTTCACACATTCACCCTCTTGCACTTTTAGCAAATGTTTGATAGCTTCTTTGGGTTTGCGCTCAAAACGCGTGTAGATAGTTCCGAATTTGCCTTTTTTCATAGCTGGATAATAATTTTATTTTATAATATTATTTGTTTTTGATAAGATTATTATAAATACATAGTATTATTGAATTATCACAGTATTATTTATAAACTATTGATTTAGAATGTAATAGAGTTCAAAATTAAGTATTTATATTATTTATTGCAATTTTTTTAGCGTTTATTTTTAGGCACAAAAAAAACTAAATGATAACACTCCATAAATAGCATCGAAAAAACGCTATTTATTACGCCGTTGGCTGCAAGGCTACGACACTTCAATTTCGGACACCTTTTTCTTTAGTTCATTATATGCAGACAAATACACCTCTTTTGACTTCTCGTAAACATTCAGCAAGTAATCGTATGTTGCATACTTTACTTCATCTTCTAATGACATATTTGAACCGTCATTATTTTCATCTGTACAAGGATATTTATTATCAAAATATTCTTTATACACATCAAGCGTTGGTATCATAAATTGAGGTTCTAAACTGATTGTTATCTTGCCCATATATTTTGTTTTTAAGTTTACTATAATTTACCGCCCTGACAGCAATACTTGGACGTTATCATTCAATTTCTCACTATATAGCTGTAATCGTCTGCAAATTCGTAGTCGGGATGATCAATGATGTATCGACACGCAAATTTGATGAAAGGGGCTAAGCGGTTGCCGTTGTACTGTTTTTGATAGTGGAACAGGGTGTTGTGGCTCATTGCATCGAGTCGGTCATATACTTCGCGAGCCAAGCGGTAAAACTCCGTTTCTCCAAGTTCGGTTTTCAAGGTGTCGAGTTCTGCAAAGTCCTCTAATCGGTATTTGCTTAAATGTGTGCAGGGCTGCCAGAAAGGACAACCCGAACAAGCTATAAAGCCGTTAGAATGGTAGTTTTGATTTTCCGCTTTCATCAGATTCGGGGATTAATTTCTCGTAGTCGTTTTTGGCTATGGTGTCTTTGGTTTGTATGTATATCATTTCTACTGACTTACCTTCTATTTTGGCAGTGTTGCGACGTGCCGAATTAAGAAAACATTCGGGATTGAGTGTGTATTTGTGGTATCGGCAAAACGACTGAATGGCTGCCGAAAACTTGTTTGTCGTCCATTTCATTTGGCGGGTGTCGTTTGCAAAGTCGTTTAGTGCCTTTTCGCGCTGTATTTGCTGATCTACATAACCGTCCTCTTTATCGAAGTAAACTTCTGCCCAGTTATAGAACACATCGGTCATATTTGCCCTCAAATTGCGCGCTATTACGTTTTTCATTGGGGGTTGTATTTTCACTGTTCGATTGAGTGTTGATAGGTAAAATTGTGTGCAGTCAATCATAAAATTAATATCGGCATTCCACTCATCTTCGCTGTATTCGTTCGAGAAAAGGTTTTTGTTGAAATCGTCGTAGACCGAGCGGCTCTCTAAATATCCATTCGAGTCGGTTTGTTGGTGGTAGTAGTCGCCAAATACGGTGTACAAAACACGTCTTTCGGTGGACCCGTCGAAACGGTCTAATGTGAAGTTGCTTGAAATGGCATATTTCGGAGCGTTGTCGAAATCGACAGTGTAGTTTTTTCCGAATTTCGGGTTTACTTTGACGTTGTTGGTGACGGCATCGAAGAAAAAGCGAAATGGAATGTATTTGTCGGCATCATCAATCAGTAAATAATCAGTGTGATCGGTCACTGTTTCGTAGATGTGAGTATTTTTAATCACGTCGGGCGTTGCCCCAGATATAAACGCGGTTTTCATAAACATTGTAGGAAAATTGGTAAAGATACTTTTCCCACTTCCACCGTTGCACTCTTCGTATTCAGCTATTTTATTATCCATAGCAAAAACGCACCAAGCACGGTTTTTGCGCTTGTGACGGTGAAATATATAACCCAGTGCAAATATTTTGTTGATCAGGTGTAGCCGTTGTTCGTAACTTTCGTCTGCCGAAATGTAGGAGCTTGACAGGTCGAATTGATGTGCGGCGCGGTATGCTTTGGCTTCGTCACTATCCAGATTGTCGGCAAATTGCGTTTCAAACTCTTTGCGCCAATAGATACGGCTTGTATTTATGAGAAAGTTCATAAATTTAGACTGCTGATGATGAATTGCAATATCAAAAACTCCTTTTTCGATCTCCGAAATGGCAAATGCAGGATCGAGACGGCTTACTTTGTGCGGTATTACTTCATCTTCCCACACATATTGTTTGAGTTCAGAGGGTCGCAATTGTATTATTTCGTCGGCTTTCACATTGAAAGCTATGTTTTGGAAATAGAAATACTGACTTTCAAACGTGAAATCTGTAAAGTCTAATTCTACCTTTGACAGTCGGTTGAGCGAGTTTTCGGAAATGCGTACACTGTTATTGATCAAGTTACGGACATCAATATCCAAATATCGCTCTACTGAAAATTTAGAAAGGTAGTCGATAATATCATAATGCGTGATTTTATAGACCACATTGCCGCGCACTTGAATAAACGAAAAGCCTTGTTTTGTCGTTTTGTCGTCGATACGATAAAAACCACTCATCGAAAGAAAGTTTTTCAAAAAATCGGAGTTAATCTCCAATCGTTCAACGCCTTTGTTGTATTTCGTTTCCCAAAATTGCACAGGCATTGCCAAATTAACCAGGTTGTCGAAATCTTTTTTTTCTTTCCAAATCTCTACAAAATCGCGCAAGTCTTTTCGTGGTCGTTGGCGGTTGTCGGTGTAGGTGCGTAGGGTGTCGGGTAGCCAAACGGTGTATATTTCTATGTATTTGTTGGCTAATTCTCTACCTTTTCTTATTCCCGTTTCGTCAATATCGGGTATGTTGTAGATGCGGTCTACATATTTCTTCAGTTCGTAATATTCGGCATCGGTCAAGTTGTAGCTTTCGGAGTTAAACCAGATCGGAGAATAACCCAGTGCGTCTATGCAAAGGGCATCGCGTTCGCCGCTGCAAATAAACGCTTCAGATAGTTTTTGTGCCTTATACTCTTTATGTGCATTTTTCGGATCTTTATCGAATATCTCACGAGCTTCTTCATTGTGCTTTTTATAGCGTGCTTTCAGTTCCGAGAGTCCGTTAATATATTTTGGTGGTTTGTTGCCTTCGTGGAAAAAACGATACTGTTTTTCGGCATCGAGCGGCTGATATATTTTGAAGAAATGTTGTGGTTCGCCTTTTGCATCCAGATAGACACATTTACGCATAAAAACAGGATAATTGTCGGTGCTATTGATCGTAGTGGTCATTAGCGCGTTGGTGTTTTTATCCTTTTTAGTCCGTCGGTAATATTCGAGAGACATCCAGCTAAGGTTTTCACAATTCTTTGCGGTCACTCTGTTGCCAAGCAATCGCAATTCGCTTTCTGTAAATTCCTTTTCGCTGAATGTAAACAGTCCGTCAGTCTCGTCGGTAGTAGCCTCACGCCGCTCAATTTTGGCAATATTCTTTTTTTTGGTGATCACATCGTCAGATACGCCAAACTCCCGTGCAGCCCAATAGATTGCCTCGCCTACTTTTACGTTTAGCTCTTTCATTATTATATCTATTGGGCTTTGGGCTTCGTCGCTTTGCCCAAAATCGGTCAATCGCCACACGCCTTTTATCTCTTTGATATATGCAGAAGGGGTTTTTTCACCATCGCGCACACTAAATGCTTTGCCCTCAATGGCTTGCGGATAAAAGTATTTGATGATGCGCAGCCCGTTGTCGGTTGCGTCGTAAATCTGTTGAATGGTTATCATTGATTTTGTGGATTGAGGGGGTGAAAGATTGACGGATTGAGGGGGTGCGGTCGCTTAATATTTAAAATCGGTAAAATGGATAATT
Source organism: Bacteroidales bacterium (assembly GCA_037139375.1). GTDB lineage: Bacteria > Bacteroidota > Bacteroidia > Bacteroidales > UBA7332 > CAXXIC01. The sequence goes on from JBAXGL010000114.1 coordinate 5,663, forward strand.
GCAAGCGGCTCGTTCGGCTTGTAATCACCATCAACAAACCAAGCAATCATATCTGAATTGCTTAATCCGTCATTCTTTGATATATTGGATAATAAAGAATCAATAATTTCTTCATCAATCTCCCAATCACTCAACATATCATCTTTAAACTCAGCTTTTTGCACTCCAATTTTCTCCAGTCGTGCAATTTCAGTCCAAGTTGCGCCTTTTTGGTAGCGCGTTCCGTTCCATTGTCGGATAGAGAGCACGGCGCGCCCCTCGTTTATTTCAGTCTCTTTGCGTTTCCACTCTTCATAGTTTTTGCGGATCGTGTGGATTTTCTTTTTGTCGCAAACAAGGCTTTCGCCGTTGTGATGAATATTTACATACGCTCTGTTTTCGAGCGCGTTGCCTATCGCCGTTGCAAATAGTGTTAACTCACCTGCTTTGGGGTGATACGCTGGGAATTTTTCTGATACATAAACCACATAGGTTTTCACTGCATTTGTTTTCATAATACGGTTGTTTTTGTTTTGGGGGTTATAGAATAATGTTGATTATCGGCTCCAATCAATCGCTTTTTGAGTATTGTTGTTGCCTATTCGTTGGGCGTTGTGTCGGTCGAGTATGGCATCGAGTTCGCTTTCTGCTTTTTTCGACTCATTGAGGTAGAGGGCGTTTCGGGTTTTGAAATACTTCTTTTGGTTGTATCTCATTCGGTTGCAAACTTCCAATTCTTCGGGCGTCATCGGTCGGGGTGGTTTTTTATTGTTTTTCCAATAATTCAGCAAGCGAAATCTCTATATATTCAGCCGAAATGTCGTCGTTCGCTTTGCCGCTGACTACCACACTTTGGGTTTCGATATTGAAAGTAAAGCACGTCACATAGATCGACGTTTTGGCATTCAGAGTGTCGGCTATGCGAGCCGCCTGGTGGCTGGTGGCGCAATCGAAATGAATATGCACATACCCAAGTCGTTTGATTACTAAAAATCCGTTTTTCATGGCTCCAGTCGTTTGAAGATTACACTTCTTTCGTCGTTTCTCAATATCGAAGAGCACGACCCAGTGCGTTTGTAGTCGCAGTCGGGTTTATCCTCGAAATAGCAGTCGTCGCAAAAATCATAAAGGGTAGCTTTCGCTACAATCAGCTTTACGCCGTTGTAGTCAAATGTTTCTCCCACAGGTCGGGTGCTGTTGATGTAGTTTTTCATAGCTCCATTTGTTTAAAGATTACATTAGCGCGGTCGTTTCTGAATCCTCCTGCACAAGTGCCAGTGGTGGTGATGTCGCAGCATCGGGCGTAGAAGTAGCATCCGTTGCAGTGGCGAGATGTGCCGCGCTCTACCACCAATTGCACACCGTCGTAGGCAAACACCTCTCCGATAGGTCGATACTCTTTAATAATACTTTCCATAGTGTAGCGCGGTTTAATAGATCGTTTTACCACTTTCGCGACAAGCGATGTCGTTCAGCACATCTTTTGCCAATTCGGGCACACGGGTTACACCTCTCAACCAATTCGACCAAATAGGATCGGTGATTTTGCAGCGGCTTGCTATTTCCGCTCTGATTTCTTTTGTTTGCCCCAGTGGCAAAGTCTCAAACCATTCTTTCAATTCATTTTTAACAGTCATAAGATTACACTTTTTGAATAATGTTATTATATTTACATAATATTGTGCCGCAAAGTAAAGTTATTTACAATTCTAATCAAAGAAAAATACAATTTATTTTTCGTTAATTAATATTAATATGGCTAACTTGTCTAAAATCAGACAGTTGTGTGATCAAAGAAATATACAACAAAAAGAACTTGCAAAGATTGCAGGGGTCACATCTCAAGCAATAATTGATATGATTGCCAGAAATTCTACCAAAACGGATATATTGGAAAGGATAGCCAAAGCATTGAGTGTACCAGTTGGATATTTCTTTGATGAAGATGAAAAAAAGCCTTGCAAATCTGAAGACTCATCTATCTATCAAAAATTGATCACTGCACAAGAAAAGATTATTGAAAATCAGGAGAAAGAAATTGCAGATTTAAAGAATCAGGTCGAAGTTTTAAAAAATGACCAAAATCTACCTTCTGGATATAGCCTTGCAGCCGAATCTAAGGCTAAATTGAGGTAAAAAGGCATAAAAACGGGGTCGGTTACACTTTTCAAAATCCAAAAAACGAAAGTGTAACCAAATGTAACCAAAAAGTGTAACCATCTAACTATCTTATTATTAATACTTTATTATCTTTTTATATAGTTAGTTACAAAGTTACATTTTATTATAAGAAATATAAAGATGAAAAGAAAAAACAGAAAAAAGAAGCTGCCTTGTTAGTTGCTTGTCAAATCGACCTCAAAAAAGATACACCTAACGGGCGCAAACCCTTTTGTAGACTGTTGTAGACTCTTATTCTGCTGTAGACGAAATAGACTTTACGCCAAAACAATGCCTGTAAGACATTCAATAATTATCAGATTTCCCTCCAGCTCCACTCTTGGATG
>JBAXGL010000115.1:0-8082 GCA_037139375.1 Bacteroidales bacterium
GGATTGTTTTTGAGGAATGTTTTTATCTGTTTCGAAACTAACGAACCTCCAAAGCTAATTAATAAATCAGGTGCGAATGTTGTGGCTTCCTCGGGTTTGATGACATTCAAAACGCGGTCGATAGTCGATATTGCACTTGCCGTTTGTATGTTCGAAATTGGTTCTGCTAAAACGACAACGTTCGCAATTTTCTCGATTTGCGAGATGGTGGCATTGATTTTCTCATTCATTTCGTTGGGTAGAAACGAAGCCAAAATCATTATTTTAGGACTTTCGGGGAATCTGTTTTTTAGCTCAGAAATTGTCTCTCTGGGTAGAAATGATTCCGGTTCGAATTGATTGAATGTGCGCTGAACCGAATTTGTTTTTTCGACAATGCCATAAAGCGGTTCGCGCAGAGGAATATTGATGTGTACAGGCCCTTTTCGTCCCGATGTGGCATAATTGACTGCTTCGTTTACTGCGCGGTTCACGTGCCACGCTTCGTCGTCGCAAGTAATTTCAGTTGGAATCTGACAACTGTATTTGGTGAAATTGGCAAAAACTTGTTGTTGATTAATTGCCTGACTGTCGTCTTGCTCAATCCATTCGGTTGGTCGGTCTGCCGATAGCACAACCAGTGGAATGCGTTGGTAGAACGCTTCAGCCACGGCAGGAGCGTAGTTGAGTAGCGCCGTGCCCGAAGTGCAGACGATGGCAACAGCTTCTCCCGATTTTTGAGACAATCCGAGTGCGAAAAACGCAGCACTTCGCTCATCCACAATCACGAAGCATTCTATGCGTGGGTCGCGATTGAAGGCAATGGAAAGCGGCGCATTGCGCGAACCGGGAGAAACTACCACTCGCTTAATGCCTTTCTGTGCGCACAAATCAACGATGATTTGAACTGTCTGTTTATTGGTTGTTGTCATATTCTATAATTGAACGCTAAGGTGCTAAGACGCAAAGCGTTTTTTGTTAAATGGTCTTGAAATGAATGTTGAGTAGCTATAGATTTGAGAAATAAAAATTCTTAGCGTCTTTGCTACTTTGCGTTTATTCTTTTTTAATTATCTTGAGTAGCGTTTCAGCTTTGAGGCAAGTCTCCTGCCATTCGGCTTCAGCAACTGACTGAGCGGTGATGCCGCCACCCACGTAGAGCGTGATGTCATTATCGGTGAGCTTCATGCAGCGCAAATTTACAAATAAATCGCAACCAATCGCCGAAACCGGTCCCATGTAACCTGCATAATATTCACGGTCGTGCAGTTCGGTTTGGTGAATCAGTTGCATCGATTGCTCTTTGGGTAAACCGCAAACCGCAGGAGTGGGGTGTAATTTAGTAACCAAATCAAAAAGCGTTTTTGAGTTCATATTCCCAATGCAATCGTATTTTGTCATCAAATGGCAAACATTTCCGGCTATAAAATCCAGTGGACCTTCGACATTGATTTCTTTAAATGGAAATTTCTGTAAAACGCTTGCTACATAGTCACTTACCATCTGTTGTTCTTCTCGTTCTTTTTCGCTCCATCGAGCGTTAGGTTCGATTGGTTTTGTTCCGGCTAACGACATTGTTTCTACCTTTATAGAATGAGCTTTAAGGAGTGTTTCGGGCGTAGCACCAATCCAACAATATTTACCAGGAATAAAAAAAATAGAGACAAATGTGTTTGGATAATTATGAGTAAGGTTGTCGAAAATTGTTACAGCATTGTCTATAGTGATGTCTGTAACTTGAATAGTGCGCGACAAAACCACTTTCTGCAACTCTTTTTTTTGAAGTTTATCGATGAGCAGCGATGCCTGACGAAGGTATTCGTCTTTGGAGATTTCTTTTGATGTTGAGTTCGATTTTTCTGCCTTGAAAGAGACTGCATGCAAAGTTGCCAAATCTTTATTTTGGATTTGATTATTCAGAAACGAAACATCAGCTCTGATATGCAGCGAATCGGTTTTGCTGTTTGCATCAAATGGTGCAATAACAAATCCATCTGAAAGTTGAGAAAAATCTGAAAAATTGTGGAGTTCAGAAGTTATTTGTATCCCCGTTTTAACCTCATGGCTTTGAGGCATTCGAAAGCTATAAAAAGGCAAATTATTTTGGACGCAAATGGCGAGAATATCGCTCAATTTAGTTTCTTGCATAACAACTGATAAAGACCGTGTAACGATTCGGTTTTCAATAAATGCAAAGGTATAGGAATTTTTTGTTTTAGAATGAACTAAAATTGCAATATGCACAATATTGCAATTAGAAACCGTTCATCTTATTGCCTTCAAATAGGCTATTTTCTAATAATTACGGTCTTTGTAATTGTTTCTTTACCTGTAGAAAGACGACATAAATAGATGCCTGATCTTAAATCGCTCACATCAATCGATTCATTTTGTGAATCAGCAGAGACATCGGTGTTAGCAATCGTTTTTACGTTTTTGCCTGTTGCATCGAAAAGTTGAATCTTTGTATTTGAAGAATTATTTAAAGAATAATTGACGTGTAGTTTCCCATCTGATACAGGATTTGGATACAGTTGAAAATCAGATTTTCGGGTTTCAATAGATTTAATTCCGGTGGTGATACTTGGCGTTGCAAGCCAAATGGTGGCGTTCATTAGCAATAACTGATGATTACCGTTTGCATCACCAAAATAGCCAGGATACAGACTGTTACCCGATCCTCCAGTTCCATCGTCGCAGGGCGAACTATCACCAATAATAGCAACTTTGCCTTTTCCATATCTAGCTGTGGCAAACAATACACCCGTTGTGCCAGTGGTAGATACGCCAGTTTTGAATACTTGACCCACAACGCTTGGATTAACTGTTTTGTTTATTGTAAATGTAGTGCCATTGCTCCACATCACTTCAGTAACATTGCCCATTGGACCATGCAGTATAGAATCTTTCGGTAGAGCCGCAATATTTGTTGATGTTTGTGATATGTTTGCTAAATCAACTGTGATGCCAAAGGGGTTGTTTTGCACTGTGTTATTGGTCAAAAAGTCAATCCAGATAGCAGGAGAGTCCCAGCCATCGTTGTTACGGTCAGATACTGTGTGATCTGAAACCATAAAAAGACCACCGCCATTTTTGACAAAATTCATCATCGCTGTTTTTTCCGCTGTAGTAAAAACCGTATTTGGTTCGCAAACAATATAAACCTGATAATTGCTCAAATCTTGCGAATTACTACTATTGCCATAAGTGATTTGACTGCTACCCGTCAACGTTTCTACATAATACCCTTTTTTGACACAATCAATACCCCAACCTGATAGTGCCCCAGTCCAATATGTTTCGGGTGTAGAACTTGTAATTCCTGATTGTGCAGGTGTTGGAATTTGTACTGGGCTGCTCGAATTGCTTATCACCCAATCAGCATTGCCAGCTTGCTCTGCTTTGGTGTTGTCAAAAAGAATTTTTATAGATGCTGCTTCGATTTGAAGGGTTAGGAATAACCCAATTGCGAAAATTGCGATTTTAATATTTGTCATAGAAAATAGTTTTGCTATTAAAAAAGACCGCAAAGATAGAGCTTTACCCTACATTTTATCTTTAAAAAGTGGCGTATATTTAATTAATATTGCTGCTTAAATGTTAAATTATGTGATATTATTGTTCCAGGATGGGTAGAATTATATGAAATAAATCATATTTAAATATCTGAATATTAAAATCCATGCAAATTAATTCCTTCACTATCTATCATGGTGATTGGTCTTCCCATCTTTTTCTGAATGATTCTGAAATGATGTTTGTCTTCTTCAGTGACAAAAGAAAGTGCTTCTCCTGCAGATTCGGCGCGACCAGTTCGTCCGATGCGGTGAATGTAGTCTTTGGGTGAACGTGGCAATTCGTAGTTGACAACATAAGGTAGAAATTTGATATCAATTCCACGAGAAATAAGGTCTGTAGCCACCAAAACGGTCAGTTTGCCGGCTTTAAATTTTTCTAAAACATCGGTGCGTGCTTTCTGGCTTTTCTGACTGTGAATGGCTCCGGCGTTGATGTTGTGTTTTCGCAATTTATCCGCTACCAAATCAGCCTGATAGGTTGATGATGTGAATATCAATACCTGTTTCATCTCTTTTTGTTGAATCAGGTAACGCAACAGTGGTCCTTTTTTCTCTTCCGTTACGAAATAGCCGAGCTGTTTGATTAAATCGAAATAGTCGGCTTCGGGTTCTATTTTGATAACAACGGGATGGTGCAACACCAGTTGATCTATTTTCGAAATGTCGTCGTTGAGCGTGGCAGAGAAGAGTAAATTCTGTCTTTTCTGGGGAAGATAAGCCAAAATGCGCTGCATCTCGTTTGCAAAACCCATATTGAGCATTTTGTCGGCTTCGTCAATCACCAAAGTGTCTATTTCATTGAGATGAACGGCATTCGATTCTACCAATTCCAACAGTCTACCTGGTGTGGCTACCAAGATGTTGACACCCTGAAGCGCCATCATTTGTGGATTGATAGAGACACCACCAAACACCGACATCGTTTTGATGCGCTCTGGTAGCGATTCGCTGAATTTATGAAACACATCTCTCACCTGCATGGCCAATTCTCGGGTGGGTACCAATACCAACACTTTCACATGTCGGTTCTTAGATTTTTCGTTACCAAGTAGGTTTGTCAAGATTGGCAACACATAGCTTGCCGTCTTACCAGAACCTGTTTGAGCGATGCCAAGTACATCCTTTTTTTGGAGAATGGCAGGAATTGCTTCCAACTGAATCGGATATGGTGCTGCGTAGTTGTGACCTGCTAACGATTTCAAAATGGCGGGAGAAAGACCTAATGATGAAAAAGACATAAAGGATTGATGTTTATAAAGTTGAGAAAATTTCAGAGTGCAAAGTTACTATATTATATGCGTTAATGCTGATATTGGTCGGAAAACAACCCTGAAATTGTTTTGCTGCTCCGAAACAATTTGTAAATTTACGGTCTAAAATAAGAAATCTAATAAATCTATGGTAAGCGATTGGCATTTTCTGTCACCAAATCCAGCACATCGAACTCTGCAAGCGGAGATGGCTAAGGATTTGGGTATTAGTCCTATATTATCTACATTACTTCTTCAACGCAATATTACTACTTTAGACGAAGCGAAGCGATTCTTCAGACCACAGTTGAGTGAGTTGCACGATCCGTTTCTGATGCTCGATATGGACAAAGCTGTCGATCGACTCAATTTAGCTATTGGTCGCAAGGAGAAAATATTAATCTACGGCGATTACGATGTGGATGGCACTACTTCAGTGACCGTTGTTTATCGGTTTCTGCGCAATTTCTACTCGAATATTGATTTTTACATTCCAGACCGGTCCGACGAAGGATATGGTATTTCATACAAAGGCATTGATTTTGCTTTTGAGAATGAGTTTAAGCTCATTATTGTGCTCGATTGCGGCATCAAAGCCATCGAGAAAATAGCTTATGCCAAACGGAGAGGAATTGATTTTATTATCTGCGACCACCATAAACCCGACGACGAATTGCCTGATGCGTGTGCCATTCTCGACCCGAAACGACCAGGGGAGACCTATCCTTTTCAGCATCTTTCGGCTGCTGGGGTGGGGTTTAAGTTTATGCAAGGTTTTGCTATCAACAACGGCATTGACATGTCGTTGCTCTATCCATTGCTCGATTTGGTAGCGGTGAGTATCGCTGCAGATATAGTGTCGGTGACAGGCGAAAACCGAATTCTGGCTTTTCATGGACTCAAAATATTGAACAACAATCCGTGCATAGGCTTAAAAAGCATCATCGACATGTGCGGAATGACCGATAAAGAAATCACTTTAAGCGACATTGTTTTCAAGATCGGTCCACGGTTGAATGCCTCGGGACGTATGCAGTTGGGTGGTGAGTCGGTCGAATTGCTCATTTCTCAAAATATGGCATCAGCACGCGAAAAATGTGAAGCGATTAATCTTCAAAATGAGATACGCAAAGGCTTAGATAAGACCATCACCGAAGAGGCTAATGCAGTGTTGGAGAGTTGGACTGATATGGCAGATCGAAAGTCGATTGTTATTTATAACGAGTTTTGGCACAAAGGTGTGATTGGTATAGTCGCTTCGCGATTGACGGAGCTTTACTACAAACCGACGGTGGTGCTCACACTTTCTAATGGATTGGCTACTGGCTCTTCGCGGTCGATACAGGGTGTGGATATATACAAAGCCATTGAGTCGTGTCGCGATTTGATTGAGAACTTTGGTGGGCACCCTTTCGCCGCCGGACTTTCGTTGAAAGAAGAGAATGTGCCTGCATTTCGCGAGCGATTCGAAGAATATGTAGCTGCTAATATCACCACAGATCAGTTGGTGCCTCAGTTGGATATTGATGCGGAAATTAATTTTAGCGATATTACTCCGAAGTTTTTCCGTGTCTTGAAGCAGTTTGCTCCATTTGGTCCCGACAATCCGAAACCTATTTTCTGCACCCGTCGGGTCTACGATTATGGTACCAGTCGTTTGGTTGGTAAAGATCAGGAGCACCTCAAACTGGAGTTGATCGACAGCAATTCAGAGAATATTATGAATGGCATTGCTTTTGGTATGTATGAGCACAACGATTTGATTAAAAATCTCAATCCATTCGATATTTGTTATACCATCGAAGAGAATACGTATGGTGGAAATGTTTCTATTCAATTGTTGATTAAGGAGATAAAGGCTGAAGACCTCCACAACCCTTCCTAACCTTTTTCAATGAATGAAGATTTGAACCTAAATCATCTAAAAATCCCCTTTGGGGAATTGGGGCTTTCCTATGAACTCTTTTCAGCAAATTCTACAACATTATTGGGGATATCCTGAGTTTCGACCTTTGCAAGAAGACATCGTAAGGTCGGTTTGCGAAGGGCGCGATACGTTGGGATTGATGCCCACAGGAGGAGGGAAGTCTATTACTTTTCAAGTGCCAGGGCTTTATCTCGAAGGAATCACGTTGGTCGTTACGCCGCTCATTGCATTGATGAAGGATCAGGTGGATAACCTCAAGAAACGCGACATCAAAGCGGCAGCTGTCTATTCGGGTATGTCGTCGCAAGAGATTCAGAATACGTTGGATAATTGCATTTACGGCGGGTATAAGTTTCTCTACATCTCACCCGAACGACTCTCTACAGAGCTTTTTTTGACTAAAATGCGCTATATGCAGATCAATCTGCTCGTGATTGACGAGGCGCATTGCATTTCGCAGTGGGGGTATGATTTCCGTCCTTCGTATCTCAAAATTGCGGAGTTTCGACAACTGATTGGTTCTGTGCCGGTGTTGGCGCTCACTGCCACAGCCACGCCCGAAGTGGTGAAAGACATTCAGGACAAGCTACATTTCAAGGCGTATAATGTTTTTCAGAAAAGCTTTTACCGCCAAAATATTGCTTATATTGTGCGTTCTACAGACGATAAGTTTACGGAATTAGTGCATATTCTGCAACGGGTGAAAGGCACAGCCATAGTCTACACACGCAACCGAAAGAAGACCAAAGAAACGGCTATCGAGCTGAAAAAGCAAGGTATATTGGCTGACTTTTTCCATGCCGGACTGACCTCCGAAGCCAAAGTGCAAAAGCAAAACGACTGGATGTCGGGAGTCTTTCAGGTGATAGTTTCTACCAATGCTTTCGGCATGGGCATTGATAAGCCCGATGTGCGGTTGGTGGTGCATATCGACTTGCCAGATTCGCTTGAGGAGTATTATCAGGAGGCAGGTCGTGCAGGACGCGACGGGTTGAAATCGTATGCTGTGGCTCTCTTTGCGAAATCAGATAAAACACAACTCAAGAAACGTTTGTCCGACAACTTCCCTGAACGCGATTTTATCAAACAGGTGTATGAGCATTTGGGTAGTTTCTTGCAAGTGGGAGTTGGTTCAGGTTTTCAGGCGATGTTCGAGTTCGATTTGGGCGAATTTTGCACCCAGTTTAAACTACCTATCAACCCCACGCACAATGCGTTGAAGTTGCTCGCACAGTCAGACTACATCGAATACACCGATGAGGTGGACAACAATTCGCGGGTGTTCTTTACTGTCAAGCGCGACGATCTTTATAAACTAAAGAAGTTTGAACCCCAAACAGATGCCGTA
>JBAXGL010000116.1:0-8081 GCA_037139375.1 Bacteroidales bacterium
AATCGCTGATGTTGTCGGGTAATTTCGATGCGTTGGTCGATTACAAAAGTCTGGGCGAAGAGATGAAAATGGCAGTGCCATCACCCGATCACTTCTTGCCATTGCTTTACATCCTGGCACTCAAAGAAGACGATGAGCCGATGGAGTTCTTCAACGACCGATTGGTAATGGGTTCGCTTTCGATGTTGTCTGTCAAATTGGGATAAAGACTTTTCCTTGAATTGGATGAAAACTGAAATGCTGTTGCGTTTCGGTTTTTTTTGTGGTTAAAAGCCAAAGAAGGCACGATCTATTTTACATAATTGGAGGTCTGCCCAGCTTGGGCACAGTCGAACTTTTTCTCCAGTGAGCTTGCCCTACTTGGGCAAGAGCAAACTGAAAAATTCTGGAGCTTGCCCAGTTTGGGCAACCGTGAAATGACTTTTTTTGTTACTTGCCCAAGCTGGGCAAGCTAGAATTGGATATCATTCAGCCTTGCCCAAGTTGGGCATACAAGAACTAACCTTTTTGGTGTTTGCCCAAGCAGGGCAGACGTTGTTTTTTTGTTTGTAGCTTATTTTAACTTTCGTGCACTGTGATAAATAGTTATCGCACTATGGTTTTATTATCATTCGAACGAAAAGTTTTCTTTTTTCAGGTTGAATCTCAAAACTTGTGTTTTGATAAAATATGGACTACAAATCAATTAGGCTTAGACAAAATTCCTAAGCAAGATTATCCAATCAACTTAGCCGATAGTATTGACATAGACGAAATATGGTAATATTGCGAAAGCCTAAAAGATAAAGCCTGACTTCATTGCAAAGTCAGGCTTTATCGTTATTCTTAATTCTTCGATTGGTTGAGCCAACGCTTCTTCATCGCATGCACAGGGTACCAAGCAGAGAAAAAGCCAATGACAAAAACAGATGAAAGTATAATCAACAGGTCTGTCCATATCACCTTCACCGGATACGCATTGATGATGAATGCACCGATATTGCCTGATAAACGAAGCAATCCAAATTGTTGCTGAAGGTAGCAAAGTAGTAGACCGAGCAAGATGCCCGAAAACGCTCCAATAGCAGAAATCATCCACCCTTCGAATAGAAAAATCCTCGAAATCAGTCTATTATCTGCGCCTAAACTACGAAGGGTAGCCACATCGGCTTGCTTATCTAAGATTAGCATGGATAAGGATCCAATGATATTGAACACCGCAATCATCAAAACGAAACAGAGAATAAGGAATGTCATCCATTTCTCAATCTGCATCATTTTGAAAGACTCTTCTTGTTGCTCAAATTGATTTTTTACTTGATAAGAATTGCCAAGAAACTGAGCAATCTTACGTTTGGTGTCATCAATGTTATTGGATGACTTGAGTTTCAACTCGATAGCGGTCACTTCGGTAGTGTAATTGTATAGTTTTCGAGTAAACTTTATCGGAACTATTATTAGTGACTCATCGTACTTTTGCTGATTGACGCTGAAAATAGCCGTCACATAAGCATAATCGACATTGAAAGCTGTGGATGGATTCGCCAAATTGATTTTTTGATTTCGGCGGGGCGCATAGATTTCGAGCGGATTAATAAAACTGGCTCCAACACCTAATGACATGCAAAGTCGGGCTCCAACTGTGGCATAATCGGCAATCGAATCGTGAAGCATAAATTTGCCATCGAGCACCAAACTGTCGATGTGTGTAAGTTGCTTGAAATTGTCAGAAACTCCTTTCAAAGTAGCATTCACCTGATGATCTTTGTACCTGACCAACGCATTTTCTTCGATTACTTCTGTGCAAACAGCAATTTCTTTCCATGTGCGCAACTGATTGATTTTCGAGTCTTGACTGTCGAATGTTTTTCCTTTAACGGGAGTGATTTTGATTTGTGGATCGAAAGCACAAAACAGCGAAGATATGAGGTCTTGAAATCCGTTGAATACCGATAACGTGCACACCAATGCTATTGTGGCTATGGTGACGCCACTCACCGACACCATCGATATGATGTTGATGGCACTGTGCGATTTCTTCGAAAAGAGATAGCGGCGAGCTATTTTGTAGGATAGATTCATACCAAAAGTTGACGAGTTGACAAGTAAACAAGTTGACGAGTTTACTGTTTCAACAGATTCTCTATGTTTTCGATGTAGTCCAATGAGTCGTCGATAAAGAAAACCAAAGCGGGCACTTTACGAAGTTGCAGTTTCACCCTTTGGCTGAGGTCGTAGCGGATGGTTTTGGTCATTCCTTTCACCTCTTTCAGTATCGCTTCTGCGTTTTCGGATGGAAAGATGCTCAGATAGACTCGCGCCACACCCAAATCGGGACTGACACGCACGGCACTCACCGATATCATTACGCCATGAACCGCTTTTGTTTGTAGCAAAAATAGTTCGCTGAGGTCTTTCTGCAATAACCTGTTGATTTTACTCTGTCTTGTTGTTTCCATAATTTTATTCTTTTTTGTAGAGACGCAAAATTTTGCGTCTCTACAATGAAATTTATATTTCTTTTCGTAGCCGTGCCACTGGAATTCCCAGTGCTTCGCGGTATTTGGCTACTGTGCGACGTGCCAATGGGTAGCCTTTATCGTTTAGGATGTCACATAGTTTTTCATCTGTCAGTGGTTTGCGCTTCTCTTCCACGTCTATCGCCTCTTTTAGAATATTCTTTATTTCGCGCGTCGAAACTTCTTCGCCGGAGTCAGTTTGCATCCCGTCGGAGAAGAAGTATTTTAATGGATAAACTCCATAATTCGTTTGCACATACTTGCTGTTGCTCACCCTCGAAATGGTAGAAATTTCTAAACCTGTTCGTTCTGCCAAATCTTTCAAAATCATTGGTCGTAAATCACATTCATCACCCGTAATGAAAAAGTTACGCTGAATATCAACGATAGCTTCCATCGTCACAGTCAACGTGTTTTGGCGTTGTTTCAGTGCATCGATAAACCATTTTGCTGAATCCAGTTTTTGTTTCACAAATTGCACTGCAGCCTTGTTTTCTTTGCTTCTGTTTGCCTTGTTCGAAGAATAATCTTGCATCATTTCGGCATAGTGCTGACTGACATGCAGCGAAGGTATATTTTTATTATTGAGAGATGTAAATACCTCTCCATCAATGGTCTCTGCGATAAAATCTGGCGTTATGAAATACATACTTGCTCTGTCGCCATCGCTCAACGAACTACCAGGTTTGGGGTTGAGGAGTGTGATTTCGTGAATCGCATGTTTCAGCTCTTCTTCTGTTACTTTCAGCAAATAGATAATGCGGTCGTAATGTTTTTTTGTGAATTCCTCGAATGTGGTTGTTATTACTTTTATAGCCAACAATATAGCAGGAGTTGGTGTTTTTCTCTGTAATTGAAGGATCAGGCAGTCGCTCAAATTCTCTGCACCCACACCAGCGGGGTCAAAATCTTGAATGATAGTTAGAATGTGCCGCAAATCATTCACCGAAATATCAATATCTGCCTGAAACAATAAATCGTCTGAAATAGCAAGTAAATCGCGACGTAAATAGCCATCTGCATCGATGTTGCCAATGATATATTCGCCTACTTTCAACGCTATTTCATCGAGTTCGCGTAGGTGAAGTTGCTTGATAAGTTCTTCGTGAAAACTCTCGCGCTCACCCACTACAAATGTCTCAGAATGATCTTCAAAATTTTGTTTCTCAGCTAATTTATAGGTAGGAATTTCGTCCTCGTTGAGGTAATCTCCCAGACTGAAATCTTCATTCGACGAATCGTCGGTGTCGAATTCATCGAGTGAATCGGTATCTGTTTCAATCAATTCAGCGCCTTCCTCCAATGCCGGATTCTCCTCCAGTTCCTGAAGGATCTTCTCTTCCAACTCCAAAGAGGTATATTCCAGCATTTTAATCTGCAGGATTTGCTGAGGCGTTAGTCGTTGTTGTAGCTTTTGCTGTAATTGTAGTCTTTGCATACGATATCCAGAAATCAATGTTGCAAAGGTACGACTTTTTCGAGGTTTAACCTAAAATAGATGTTGTTCAGCATCGAAAACGGTGTTAAACAAACTCAATACTACATTGTGAAAGTCGTCCGCTTTGCCTAATACCTGAAACTACTGCCACCTAAAAACTCACGGATGAGTGACGTTGGTGGAATTTCTCGATCGTAAATCGGATAAAAATAGCTCAAGAAACGCATCAGTCGAGTAGCTTCGGAATATTCGTCGCAGTTTTGTGGCACGGCAGCAAGGATGGGTTCAGCATAGCGCTTCAGTAGGGCAAGTTCGAACAATAGTGCAGAGTTGAACATCGCATCAGCATTTTCCTGATAAGGGAAAATCCATTTGTCTTCGCCTCGCCTTACGCTGTTCCACCGACCGATGGTTTCGCGTGCCGAATAGTTGCGGTATCGAAAGTCGCGGATGATGCGGCGCAGTAATCGGTTGTCGGTTGTCGGTATCCAGTTGTGATCGTCGATGGCAATGGTGGTGAGTGCCGACACGTAGATGTGGTATTTCAATTCGTTAGCAATGTTGGGGGTCAATGCCGGATTTAGAGCGTGTATCCCTTCGAGAATCAGCACGTTGTGCGGTTCAAGTTTCAATGAATTGCCTTTGTAGATGCGCTTTCCGGTTTCGAAGCTAAACGACGGCAGAGCCACTTCTTCGCCTGCCAGCAAACGTGTGAGGTCTTCGTTGAACTGCTTTAGATCGAGTGCATAGAGCGATTCGAAATCGAGTTCGCCAAACTCATCAAGCGGAGTCTCTTCGCGGGTGAGGAAGTAGTTGTCGAGCGAAATAGCGACTGGTTTCAATAGATTTGTCATCAACTGAATGCAAAGCCTTTTGGCAAAAGTCGTTTTTCCAGAAGACGATGGACCTGAGATAAGAATCACCCGAGCGTTGCGAGCTGCAATGTCGTCGGCAATGCGCGAAATCTTCTTCTCGTGCAACGCTTCTGATACTTTTATGATGTCGGTCAGTTTTTCGTTTTTGCTTGCCAGATTGAGTGAACCCACGTTGTTGATACCCAGAATCTCGTTGAAATGGGTGTATTCGTGTAGCACTTCAAGCATCTTCTTCTGTTCAATTATATCTTCGAGCACCGTTGGATTTTGACGATTAGGCGTACGCAGCAAAACCCCTTTTTCGTAAGGGACAAGATCAAAAAGAGTGATATATCCAGTCGATGGCAACAGACTTCCGTAGAAATAATCGATGTGTTCGTCCAGTTGGTAGTAGAACGAATAGACTTCGCCCGCAGAAAGAAGTAGTTCCGCTTTATCGGGCATATTGTGTTGCTCAAACAGTCGAATCACCTCTTCGGTTTGTGCCTCTTTGCGGTGGAATGGTAGATTTTGGTCGATGATTTCCTGCATTCTGACTTTAATCTTTCCAATACTTTCGTCGGTAACGGTCATGTGGTGGTTCATCGAGCAGAAATAACCTTTCGATATGGGATGTTCGATGCGTAATTTGGAGCCTGGATAAAGATCTGACATTGCTTTATAGAGCACAAAACAGAGCGAACGGACGTAGGTGCGCATCCCCGAAGAGTTTGACAAGTCGACAAATTCCACTGTTTTGGAAGTGAACACACGGAATCGTAATCCTTCCATGCGATTGTTTACTTTGGCGCTCACCACGGGGTACGGCATCGCAATGTTCAATTCGCGAAAGATGTCTAACAGCGTTAACCCAATGGGGAATTCGCGGTATTCGTTGTTGTTTTTACAAAAAATTCGGACGGTGTTGTTCATCTTCATGAGCAGTTCTGTTTTTTATTATCAGTTTCTAAATTTATTCGTAAAAACTGAATAATGCAAATGTTATTCTCTTTTTTTTGAGTTGCATCCCTAAAATTAGTACAAATCGATGTCTGTTGATGAATTTTTTTGTAGGTTTGTTTGATAATTGCATTCTTAAACTTCAACAACAACTATCAAAATGAGACTTTCAGACAAATGGTTTACAGCGATATCGCAAGACGAAAACGAGAAATTGATAACTGTGACAGGTCGCGACGATTTGAAAGAGTTTGTAAAATCGGGTAAATTCAAAGAACGTGCCGAGATTTGCTGGAAGTTCGAAGGAAATCCGCAAGGAATGCCCACCGATGAGCTTGCCGCTCAGATGGAAGGTGTGGAACTTGCCCTTCGCCAAGCGATGGAAAAAGACAAACTCGCCATCATGACTGCTATCTACACTGGAGGCGATCAGAAAACATGGGTTTTCTATTGCCGCACCGTTCGTGTGTTTGGCGAACGCCTCAACGAAGCTTTGGCAGGTTTTCCGTTGCTGCCCATCTCCATCTATACCGAAATTGACCCCGAATGGGAGGAGTACCTCGATATGCTTGAGATGAAAGAGTGGGAGGGAGAAGAAGAATAGTTGAATAGCACGCGGATTATACGGATTAAGCGGATTATCGCTGAAGTGAATAAAACAAATAAGAAGAATATAACCATATTAAATTCTAAAATTAATTCAACGCAGTTGAATAAAATCCGTATATAATTCGCTCTATCAGCGAAAATCCGCGTTCTATTCTTACCCTATATTAAGTGAATTGTTGATTATATCTGAGAAATCCCCGAAATCTGCGGGAAGCCACACCCACAATGAAAATTCAAAAGACCAACGCCGCACGCATCCTCGACCGCATGAATATTGCCTACGAACTCATACCCTATGAGGTGGACGAGAGCGATTTGAGTGCCACACACGTAGCCGAGCAGTTGGGCGAAGCGGTGGAGCAGGTGTTCAAAACCATTCTGCTGCGGGGAGACAAATCAGGCGTGTTTGTCTGCATCGTACCTGGAGCCGCAGAGGTGAATTTGAAGAACGCCGCCGTCGTATCGCAAAATAAAAAAGCTGAAACAGTGGCAATGAAAGAGTTGTTGCCCCTCACTGGTTACATTCGCGGAGGCTGTTCACCACTTGGAATGAAGAAGCCCTATCCCATCTTTCTCCACAAAACCGCACGGGACTTTCCGTTTATCTATATCAGTGCCGGACAACGTGGGTTACAGTTGCGCCTTTCACCCCTCGACTTACAAAAAGCGGTTGCTGCCACTGTTTGCGATTTGATTTAAACTCACACAACTATGAAATTTGGAATATCATCAGTCATTGTAGTTTTTTTCTTTTTATGTGGAGGAATTATCTCTGCTAAATCATCTCAAGCACTCAAAGTTGCCACTTTCAATATTCGTCTCGATACCCCTGTGGACGGTATCAACACATGGTCGCTTCGCAAAGATTCTATGTGTGCGTTTCTGCAGCGAAGTCGTCTCGCTCTATTCGGCATGCAAGAGGTAAAACACAATCAATTGGTCGATTTGCAGAACTGTTTGTCAGGCTTTTCGTCAGTAGGTGTTGGTCGCGACGATGGCAAAGAAGGTGGTGAATATTCTCCGCTATTTTACGATAATCAACGGTTCGATTTGCTGGCATCCAATACGTTTTGGCTTTCCGAAACACCCGAAATCCCAGGCGTGAAAGGGTGGGATTCTGCCTACCCACGCATCGTGACGTGGGCAAAACTTAAAGATAAACTTACCCGAAAAATACTTTTCGTATTCAACACTCATTTTGATCATCAGGGAGTGGAGGCACGTCGCCAAAGCGCATTGCTTATTCAACAGAAAGTGGCTGAAATTGCACCAAAAGGAGCAGTGTTGATACTGGGCGACTTCAACTCGACCCCAGCCGAAGAGGCGTACAAAACTATGGTTGCTGCCGACAAAGGATTTGCAGATAGTCGGTTGTCCGCTCAATCAAAATCGGGCGAATCGTGGAGTTTTCACGGTTTTGGCACGGTTAAACTAGAGGAGCGAGAGTTGATTGACTTCATTTTTACAAAAGGGTCGCTGAAAGCTTTGAAATATGAGAATCCGTTCATCGAAAACGAAGGACATTACCTCTCCGACCATAATCCAATCTTGGTAACACTTACCTTTTCGCATTGGAATACGCCGTTGTAGGTTGAGGATAAGGCATTTTACATAGAAAAACGGTTATCTACGACGGTTGGTAGCAGTCTTTGGGTGCGAAAATAGCTTCCAACGATGGTAAGTAGCACTATTTACCTCTGCAAAAGGCTTCCAACGATGGTA
>JBAXGL010000117.1:0-8046 GCA_037139375.1 Bacteroidales bacterium
ACATCATAATTTCAAATTTATGGAAAATATTACATTAAACATTAGCAAAGCATTCGGGTTTGTTTCTCCCGAAAAAGTGGCTGCTTACGAGAGCCAAATCAAGAATTGCAACGAAGCACTTCACAATGCTACAGGTAAAGGAAACGACTACTTAGGTTGGTTGAATTTGCCTTCGTCGATTACCGAAGCAGAATTGACAGAGATTGAGCAAACGGCTGAAAAGTTGCGTGCTCATTGTCAGGTGGTAGTGGTAGTAGGCATCGGTGGTAGTTATTTGGGCGCAAAAGCTGTTATTGATGCTTTCTCAAACAGTTTCGACTGGTTGCAAACAGAACGCAAAAATCCGGTTATTGTTTATGCAGGACACAATATAGGTGAAGATTATTTGTATGAATTGACCTCATTTCTAAAAGGAAAACAATTTGGCATTATAAATATTTCGAAATCGGGTACTACTACCGAGCCGGCTTTGGCATTTCGAATTCTAAAAAAACAACTGGAAGAGACTGTAGGTAAAGCTGAATCGAAAGAACGCATTGTGGCTATTACCGATGCTTCACGAGGTGCCTTGCGCACGTTGGCTAATCAGGAAGGATACAAAACTTTTGTGATTCCAGACAATGTGGGTGGACGTTATTCTGTTTTGACCCCTGTTGGTTTGTTGCCAATAGCTGTGGCAGGTATCGATATTCGTCAATTGGTAGCAGGTGCTGTTTCGATGGAGAAAATCACTGGATTAGAAACTTCATTTGCAGAAAACCCTGCTGCTCAATATGCTGCTGTGCGTAACGAACTTTACAAAACTGGCAAGAAAATTGAAATAATGGTGAACTATCACCCCAAACTGCACTTCGTATCTGAATGGTGGAAACAACTTTATGGAGAAAGCGAAGGCAAAGAGAATAAAGGAATTTTCGTTGCTTCTGTTGATTTTACAACCGATTTGCACTCTATGGGTCAGATGATTCAAGAAGGTGAACGTACGATTTACGAAACGGTCATCTCTATTAAAACACCAAATCAGAAAATGGATGTTCCTGCTGATGCTGCAGACCTCGATGGGTTGAATTTTTTGGCTGGTAAACCTGTAGATTATGTCAATAAAATGGCTGAATTGGGTACACAAATCGCACATATCGATGGCGGTGTTCCTAATCTGAAAATAGAATTGCCTAAGTTGAATGAGTTTTATCTCGGACAATTGTTTTACTTCTTCGAAAAGGCGTGTGGTATTAGTGGTTACATCTTGGGTATAAATCCATTCGACCAACCAGGGGTAGAGGCCTACAAAAAGAACATGTTTGCTTTGCTCGAAAAACCGGGCTTCGAAGCTGAAACCAAAGCAATCAAAGCACGATTGTAATTTAATCTATAAAAGCATATTTATTTAAAAAATAATAGGAGTTGAGTGAATTCTACAAATAGAGCTCAACTCTTTTTATTATAATCCGACTAACTGTAGAATGATTCAAGAAGCAATAGAAAAGTATCAGACCTCAAAAGGTGAAAAGCTTAATTTGAAAGCGGTATTGTTTGATATGGATGGTGTGTTGTTTAATTCAATGGGCAATCATACACTCTCGTGGTACAAAGCCATCACAGAAGCTGGAATGGCGTGCGACCGCGATGAATTCTATCTTTTTGAAGGTGCTACGGGTAGCTATACCATCAATCGATTATTTAATATTCATTACGGAAGAGAGGCTACCGACGACGAAAAAGAGCAAATATACAAACGTAAATCTCACTTTTTTAACCAATTGCCTAAAGCTGAACCGATACCTTATGCGCTCGATTTATTGAATGCCGTGAAGGCGGAAGGGCTTGTACCCATATTGGTGACAGGGTCTGGACAA
Organism: Bacteroidales bacterium; assembly: GCA_037139375.1. Classification (GTDB taxonomy): domain Bacteria; phylum Bacteroidota; class Bacteroidia; order Bacteroidales; family UBA7332; genus CAXXIC01. Next base: position 1,857 of record JBAXGL010000117.1, read on the forward strand.
CGCAGTCTGCTCGACAGATTGAATATCTATTTTCCTGAAGTGTTTACAGCAGACCGTATGGTAACTGCATACGATGTGAAAAACGGCAAACCTCATCCTGAACCATACTTGCGCGGTTTGAAAAAGCTTAATCTAATGCCGAATGAAGCAATTGTAGTTGAAAATGCACCTTTGGGTGTACAATCTGCTGCTGCGGCAGGTGTTTTCACCGTTGCGGTTAATACAGGGCCAATAGAAAATCGGATTCTATTGGAAGCCGGAGCTAACGTACTTTTCGATTCAATGGAGCAGCTTTATCGAAAATGGAACGAAATTCTTTTGATATAAGACTGTGATATTATGGTTTTTATAAACTATTTATCAGATAATCAAAATAATACATTAAATTTAATTAGTATTTATAAAAACTATCTTTGATTCTCGCTAAAGCCTCAGATAATATAATTCTTGAACAACCAACATTTATTCTCTGATAGCCCTCACCTCCAGGTCCAAAGCTAGGACCGTCATTTAGCGCCAATTTACACTCTTCAATAAGTACTCGGCGAATTTCTTTATCACTTAATCCTAATTCACTGAAATCCAGCCAAATTAAGAATGATGCTTGTGGAGTAATTGTCTTAATTTTAGGCAGATTTGACTTTAAAAATTGGCTTACAAAATCAATATTTCCTTGCAAATATTCCAATAATTGATTTAACCAATCTGCACCATGCTGATAAGCTGCACGAGTAGCTGCATAAGCAAATATATTTCCAGAAGCAATCTCAGCTGATAAAATCTGTTTTTGAAATTTAAATCGTAACTCCTTGTTAGGTATAATATATGTCGCGGTTACTAGTCCAGCCATGTTAAATGTCTTACTTGGCGCAATTAGTGTGATGCTGTTATCAAATGCTGCATCAGAAACAGTAGGGAAGAGGTAGTGTTTATTTTGTCCAAATATAAGATCAGCATGTATTTCGTCAGATACAACTAAAACGTTATTTTTTTTACAAATCTCAGCAAGTTTACATAATTCATTTTTACTCCAAACTCTTCCGCCAGGGTTATGAGGACTGCATAACAACAGCATCTTCGTACTTTCGTCAATACAAGATTCCAGTGATTCAAAATCCATTTGATATTGATTTCTTGACATAACTAACTGATTATAAACAATTTCTCTTCCATTGTTCGTAATCATACTCATAAATGGAGGATAAATAGGGGGCTGAATGATTATTTTATCTCCTGAATTTGTAAAAGCATTTATTGCTAATACAATTCCTGGTAAAATCCCTGGAGAGAAACCTAACCAATCTGAATCAACTTTCCACCTATGTTTGTTTTCAATCCAATCAATGATTGGTTCAAAAAAATCATTTGTTCGAATTGTGTAACCCAAAATTTCATGTTCAGCTCTTTTCTTAATTGAATCTAAAATGAAATCAGGTGTTCTGAAATCCATATCAGCTACCCAAAGTGGTAAAAGATCTTCCGATCCGTATCTCGCCTTTAATAAATCAAGTTTGTAGGCTGAAGTTCCAGTACGGTCTATTATTTCGTCAAAATTATATTTCATTATATTTAAAATTAAAGACAGGATGTAAATGTCTGATAAATAGAGCTAAACCATTATACTTAACATAATATTAATTATGTAACTTTTAGGCTAATAAAGCGTTGATTGATATGATTGTTATACAAAAAAGTCCGATAAAAACCGGACTTCCATTTAGCATTTAATATTTAATTCTTGAAGAACTGATCTGATTTTTTCGTAAGTTGTCAATTGTGTTGGCACTAATGGTAGTCTCAAATAATTATCAATATAACCCATAGCACTTAACATCGACTTTATACCTGCAGGATTTCCATCTACAAAAAGTAAATCAATTAATTCCGTAAAACGATGATGAATTGTTAAAGCACTGGCGTAATCTCCATGAAGTGCCAACCTTACCATTTTACTAAACTCTTTTGGAAAAGCATTTCCAATTACAGAAATTACACCAACTGCACCAAGAGTAATAAGAGGGAAAGTTATACCATCATCCCCTGAAATAACTAGAAAATTTTCGGGTTTTGATTTAATAATCTCGTCCATCTGAGTTATATTCCCAGACGCTTCTTTTATAGCAACAACATTTTTACAATCGCGAGCGACACGCAGGGTTGTTTCTGCTGTCATATTTACACCTGTTCGTCCTGGAACATTGTAAAGTATAATTGGCAATTTGGTAGCTTCTGCTATTTTCTTATAGTGTTGATATATACCTTCTTGTGTCGGTTTATTATAGTAAGGCACAACAGATAAAATTGCATCTATACCTTCAAAATCATCCTTGTGAAACTTCTCAATAAGCTCTTTTGTGCAATTACCACCAACTCCTAAAACAATAGGAATCTTACCATTCACTCTATTAACTACGAATCGAGTGATTTCATTTTTCTCTGTTTCTGTTAGCGTAGGGGTTTCAGCTGTTGTTCCTAAAACGACTAAATAGTCTGTTTCGTTCCTTAGTTGAAAATCAACTAATTTGCCAAGAGCTTTAAAGTCTACCGATTCATCTTCTTTAAATGGAGTGATAAGGGCCACTCCCATCCCTTTTAATTTTTGTTGTATCATAATTTTTATACGAGTCTTAATCGTTGACTTTTCAATTTGCGAAGATAAAACATTATCTGCTCACAAAGAAATTTGGCATCAACATTTTTCTGAACTTGAAAGATAAAGTCATAAAGTTTGAACTCGGAGACTTCTATTCCAACTTTGAAAACAGATTTTTTTTGCGATAATAAGTAATTAATTGGAAGAAATTTGCCTCTGGTAATATCAATTATTAAATTACAATTAGTCGTCAATTTATTAAACTCAGCAATAATTCTGCAATTCGGTTTTCCAAGGATAGTCAATTCTTTAGGTGAAAATAAATAACCATTTTCATTTTTATGTGTTCGCTTCTTATCTGCATTGTACCCAAGTAATTTTACACTACAATTATATGAACTAAATGTTGATTCAAGTTCTATAGATTGTTCATAATCAGCTAATTCATAAATGATAACAACATTCATTAATTCACTGAAATCTGTAAAATCTCTATGTGCTTTCAACTCAATTAAATTGGAATTAATCTCTTTTTTTAAAAAATATGCGAGCATAAAATGATTATTCAATTAGTTTTAAAAACTCAATTTCATTAATTATTTTAACACCTAATTTCTCTGCTTTTTCAAGTTTTGAAGGTCCCATATTTTCTCCAGCTAAAATATAATCTGTTTTTGAAGATACTGAAGAAACGTTCTTTCCACCATTTTGTTCAATTATCAGTTTGTATTCTTCTCTTGAATGATTTGAGAATAAGCCACTTATGACAAATGACTTTCCTTCGAGTAGATTTGTTGAATTTTCAAAAATTGTTTCATTAATTTCAAACTGTATTCCGTTTTCTTTCAGTTCTTGAATCAATTTAATATGTTTTTCATCTTTGAAATAAGAAATGACGCTTTGCGCAATTCTCTCACCGATTTCATCTACTTTAATCAATTCTTCATGTGATGCATTCATCAATGCATCGATAGTAAGGAAATATTTTGCTAGTTTTTTGGCTACTGTTTCACCAACAAATCGAATTCCTAATGCGAATAAAACTTTTTCAAATGGAATTTCTCTAGATTTTGCTAGTCCAATCATCAGATTATCAGCCGATTTCTGACCAAAACGCTCCAATTTTGAAATAGATTCCTTATCAAGTATATATATATCAGCTACATTTCGAATGTATCCTAACCGGAAAAATAGATCAATAGTTTCTGCTCCCAATCCTTCAATATTCATTGCCTTTCGGCTAATAAAATGCTCTATTTTTCCTTTAATTTGAGGTGGACAGCCATTATCATTTGGGCAGTAATATGCAGCTTCACCATCAATTCTAATTAACACCGTGTTGCATTCTGGACAATTCTTGATAAAACGGACTTTTTTGCCAGATAAATGTCTTTGTGTTGTATCTACTCTAGTAATTTTGGGGATTATTTCGCCGCCCTTCTCAACATAAACGTAATCGCCAATGTGTAAATCCAAAGCTTCAATGATGTCAGCATTGTGCAAGGATGCGCGCTTTACAGTCGTTCCTGCTAATGCTATTGGAATCAGATTTGCAACTGGTGTAACAGCACCTGTTCTTCCAACCTGATAATCTACTGAAATTAAGCGTGTTGTAGCTTCTTCAGCTTTAAATTTGTAAGCAACGGCCCAACGTGGTGACTTTGCCGTATATCCTAATATTTGTTGATGTTCAATGGAATTTACCTTTAAAACAATACCGTCTGTTGCTACCGGCAATTTTTTTCTTTCTGTATCCCAATAGTTGATAAATTCAATTACTTCTTCAATAGTTTTGCAAATTCGGATGGAATCTGAAATTTTAAAACCCCAATTTTTTGCAAAAAGTAAATTTCCAGAATGACTTGTCGAAGGAAGGTTTTCGCCCAATAATGAATAAAAATAAGCGTCTAATTTTCGTTCAGCAACCATTGAAGAATTTTGAAGTTTTAGAGTGCCGGATGCTGCATTTCTTGGATTTGCAAATAGCTGTTCTTCAGATAGTTCTCGCTCTTTATTTAAAGCATTAAATACATTCCACGACATCAAAATTTCACCTCTTATTTCAAATTCAAGAGGATAATTATTACCACGTAATTTAAGTGGTATACTTTGTATTGTTTTTACATTTAGAGTGACATCATCCCCTTTTTCACCATCTCCACGTGTCAAAGCTTGATGCAATTCTCCATTCATATAGGTGAGAGAAATTGATGTACCATCGTATTTTAGTTCGCATACAATCTCGAACTCTTCATCTAATGTTTTCCGCACTTTTTCAAAATAATCGGAAACTTCTTGATTAGAATAAGTGTTTGATAATGAAAGCATTGGATATTTATGATTAAACTGTAGAAATGATTTTGAAATATCACTTCCAACCCTAATACTTGGAGAATTTTTATCTAAATATTCAGGATACTTAATTTCTAATTCAATCAATTCTTTTAATTTTTGATCAAATTCAAAATCTGAAATCAACGGTGCATTTAATACATAATAATTATAGTTATGATTATGCAGTTCGTTTCGAAGAGTTTCAATTTTAGACTTAATATTTTCCATATTTCTACTGATTGTTGCAAATATAAGGAAATAGCGCGAAATCTACAATTCTGAATTCTTGATTGGTGTAAAATGGTTGTAGATTAAGTCTCAATTCGTTACTTTTGTAGAAAATCTATAGAAATGAGAATCGATATCCTCACAGTTTTACCAGAATTAATTTATAGTCCATTAAACCATTCTATTCTGAAAAGAGCACAAGAGAAGGGTTTTGTAGAGATTCATTTACATAATTTGCGTGATTATTCTACAGATAAACATAGTCGGGTAGATGATTACCCCTTTGGCGGTTCTGCTGGAATGGTTTTACAAATTGAACCAATTGATAGAGTGATTTCAGTATTAAAGTCTGAAAGAATGTATGATGAAGTAATATTTACTTCACCAGATGGAGAGTCATTCAATCAAAAAATGGCCAACTCTTTGTCAATGAGTCAAAATTTGATTATTCTTTGTGGTCATTACAAAGGAATTGACTTTAGAATTCGTGAGCATCTGATTACTAAAGAGATATCCGTTGGAGATTATGTTTTAACTGGAGGTGAATTAGCCGCTGCAATTATAAGCGATGCGGTTGTAAGGGTTATTCCCGGTGTAATTTCTGATGAACAATCGGCTTTATCTGATTCATTTCAGGATAATCTTTTGGCAGCTCCAGTTTATACTAGACCTGCAGAATATAAAGGATGGGAAGTCCCCCAAATTTTACTGTCAGGTCATCAACGAAAAATCGAGGAGTGGCAGTTGCAGCAATCCATTGATCGCACACAAAAGCTACGCCCCGATTTACTTAAATGAGATTATTGTAGAATATTAATCTTCTTAGTATAACTTCCTTTATTACTGCTAATTACGGATATTACTACACCTTTTTCTTTGATTGGGATCTTAGTTGCTCCAGCATAAATTAGATTTTTAGAAATCAATTTTCCTTGTAAATCGTATAATGATATACAACCTTCAGAAGTAAAATCTTCCACAACAATTTCTGAGTTTGAATAGTAAATTGAAGGTCTAAACAATTGATTATTTATA
>JBAXGL010000118.1:0-8042 GCA_037139375.1 Bacteroidales bacterium
GTTTCGAAATCGGTGTTGGCTATATAGCCATCAGATCGTTTGTGCGAAATAGCTGCAAAAAGGTTTGTGTTTTTATAATGATAGTTTCCATCAAAGCGGTAAAGTCTATAACCAAATTGCCCTGCATTGATTTCTGTATTTAGATAGCTTTTGTTTGATGAGCCGGTTATCAGATTGATAGCTCCAGTGATAGCTCCGGGAGTAGTGAGTCCTTGGAGTAGATTGATTTTATCGACAATTTCGATATCAATAGGAAGTCCGAGATTTTGGTGTCCGGTGCGAGAATCGGTAAAATTGACACCATTGAGGAAGATTAAACTTTGGTCGAATGAACCACCGCGAATAGAAAGATCTGCTTGAACGCCACGTACACCGCGTTCGCGAATGTCGATACTAGCCGATTGGCGAAGTGCACTTTCGGTACTAATTACAGGTAATCGTTCAATCTCACGTTTAGAGATAACTTGTTGAGTGGTTGTTAAGCCTTGTAAGCTTTCGACTTTGCTACCTACCACTGTCACTTCTTTGAGTTCTCGATCGCTGTTCAGAGAGTCTTTAATAAGCGTGTTTTCGCATTTCGCAATGGGTGAACTAATCATTGAAAAACTGGAAACTAAAACGCCAATTTTCACTACTTTACCCATGCTGGCAAATGCGGCATAGTTCTTTCGAGACCATCGTCGAAAACAAAGTGAATTGCTTTTTTTTTGATTTTTCATCAACATAAAATTTGGTTTGTAAAATAAAAATTATCGCTGCAAAGGTAGTTTTTTTGAACGAAGCCACAAAAAAATGGAGCTTTCAAGCAGTATAATTGCGAATTGTGAAAGGTAATCCCTAAAATTTGATTCAATGATGATTGGAAAGAGCAAAATTTTTATGTAAGTTTGCAATTCATTAATTTGATACAAGAAAAACTTCAATCAATATCAACAGAAAAAAATTAATATTATGAAATTCGTAGTATCCAGCACAGATTTATTAGCTCATTTACAGACTATTGGTCGAGTAATTAATTCTAAAAATACGATTCCTATTTTGGATAGTTTTTTGTTTTCATTGAAAGATAATCAATTGACTTTGACAGCTTCAGATGGAGATACGACATTAATTACTTCTATGCAAGTTGCTGATTCAGAAGGAGATGGTGTATTTGCAATTGCGGCAAAAACATTACTTGAACCCATTCGCGAATTGCCTGAGCAACCTTTGGTTTTTGATATTGATGATTCAACTTTAGAGATATTGATACATTACCAAAACGGAAAATACAATTTTATTGGTCAACAAGGAGATGACTATCCTCAAAGTCATACAATTCGTGAGGAGAGTGTCTCTTTCAGCCTTGATGTTTCGGCTCTATTGAATGGTATTAATCGTACTATTTTTGCAACAGCAGATGATGAGCTACGTCCAGTGATGAATGGTATCTACTTCGATATCAATGAAGAAGATATTACTTTTGTCTCTTCAGACAGTCACAAATTGGTACGTTTTCAGAACAAAACAGTGAAAGTGGGAACAAAAGCCGCATTTATCTTACCCAAAAAACCGGCTACCATGCTCAAAAATATTTTGCCCAAAGAACAAGGCTCTGTAGAAGTAGCTTTCGACGATAGAATAGCGAATTTTACTTTTGCGAATTACAAAATTATTTGCAGATTGATTGAAGGACGTTTCCCTAACTACAATTCAGTTATACCACAAAATAATCCATTTAGAATCACCGTTGATCGCCTTCAGTTTATGTCTGCATTGCGTCGAGTGTCGCATTTTTCAAATCAGGGTAGTAATTTAATTAAACTGCAAGTAGCAGATAATAAGATTGTTATCACCGCTCAAGATATCGACTTCTCTACATCTGCAGAAGAAACGGTTTCTTGTCAGTATAGCGATATGGGTATTAAAATTGGATTTAAATCTTCTTTTTTAGTGGATATTCTGAATAATATAAATTCAACAGAAGTTGTTCTCGAATTAGCCGATCCTTCTCGTGCTGGTATTGTTTTGCCAGTCGATCAAGACGAAAATGAAGAGTTGCTGATGTTGTTGATGCCGATGATGTTGAACGATTGATAGCTTTATTATTAGCTAATCGTCACTATCAGAATTACTTATAAAATTATTTATGCAATTAAATTTAAAGAATCCGATTGTTTTTTTCGACCTCGAAACCACAGGTATCAATCCCGCAACAGATAGAATCGTAGAGATTTGTTATCTCAAAGTTCATCCAAACGGAAAGGAAGAGACAAAAACAATTTTGGTAAATCCTGATATGCCGATTCCTCCAAGTTCGACTGCTGTGCATGGAATAACGGATGAAAAAGTAGCTAATTGTCCAAAATTCAAGGAAATAGCAAAAGTTTTGGCACGAGATATCGAAGGATGTGATTTGGCTGGATACAACTCAAATCGTTTCGATATACCGCTTTTGGCTGAAGAATTTCTACGTGCAGATGTGGACATTGACATGTCGAAACGCAAATTGGTGGATGTGCAAACTATTTTTCATAAAATGGAGCAACGCACACTCTCAGCAGCAATGAAATTCTATTGCGATCAGGAGATTGAAAATGCGCATTCGGCAGAGGCAGATACACGTGCTACATACGAAGTGCTGAAAGCCCAATTGGATCGCTATTCGAACCTCGAAAATGACATGGCTTTTTTGGCTGAATTTTCAACTCAAAACAAGAATGTAGATTTTGGAGGTCGTATCATCTACGACGAGAAAGGAGTGGAGGTGTTCAATTTTGGTAAATATAAAGGTCGACCTGTGACTGACGTTTTCAAAGAAGATACGGGTTACTACAATTGGATGATGAAAGGCGACTTTACGCTTCATACAAAGAAGGTTTTGACAAACATAAAACTCAGAGAATTAAACAAATAAGACAGATTAGGGCAATACTTCATTTAATAGAATTGCCCTAACTATTTTTTTAAGAATAGCCGTGTCATTTCAGAAATGCAAATGTGCGGTTTTAATTTTTTTAGCATGACTCTGAAATCGAAGAAAATTGTACTGGGTGTTTCTGGTGGAATAGCGGCTTACAAATGCGCACAATTGGTGCGCTTGTTGGTGAAGCAAGGTGCTGAAGTAAAGGTGATTATGACGTCTTTAGCAAAGGAGTTTATCACACCACTGACACTCGCTACACTCTCCAAAAATCCAATTCTGGTTGACTTTTTCGATCCCACGAATGGCGATTGGAACAGTCACGTTAAAATCGGTCTTTGGGCTGATGCTTACTTGATTGCGCCTGCTACTGCCAACACAATGGCCAAAATGGCAAATGGCATTGCTGATAATCTACTGCTTACTACATATCTGTCTGCCCGTTGTCCTGTTTTCTTTGCTCCAACGATGGATTTAGATATGTATGCTCACCCCACTACTCAAAAGAATATCAACACTTTATGTTCGTATGGTAATCTAGTGATTGAACCAGGAATAGGAGAACTAGCAAGCGGACTCGAAGGTAAGGGTCGAATGGCAGAACCTGAAGAGATGGTGGCTGTTTTAGAAAATTATTTTGCGAGCATGCAAGACTTATCTGGCAAAAAAATCGTTATTACTGCAGGGCCAACTTACGAAAAGCTCGATCCTGTACGTTTTATAGGAAATTATTCATCGGGTAAAATGGGCTTTGCCTTAGCCGAAGAGTGTGTCAATCGGGGAGCAGACGTGACATTGGTTTGTGGTCCAGTTGATTTAGAGGCTAACTCTGACGCGATTAAACGTGTTGATGTTGAATCTGCCCAAGAGATGTATGAAGTCACAACAGAGGCCTTTCAGTCGGCTGATGGAGCTATTTTGTGTGCCGCTGTAGCTGATTTTACTCCTGAAATTTCGTCGGATGTGAAGATAAAACGAGAGAAAGAAGATTTGGTTATTAAATTGAAACCAACGAAAGATATTGCGGCAGCCTTGGGAGCCGCCAAAACGCCCAATCAAGTTTTAGTTGGTTTTGCATTGGAAACGCACAACGAAAAAACGAATGCACAATCAAAACTGGAGCGAAAAAACTTGGATTTTATTGTGTTGAATTCCTTACAAGAGGCCGGTGCAGGTTTCAGACACGATACGAACAAAATTTCAATTATCGAACGAAATGGCGAAACAACTGATTTTGATTTGAAAAGCAAATCGTCTGTAGCTCAGGATATTGTGGATCGTTTAGTTTTTCATTTGAATAGAACGTAATTTGAATTTCACGAATATGAAAATTCTAAAGAATATAGCTGTTCTGGTCATTCTGATTTTTTATGCGCAAGTAATTGTATCTCAGGAGCTTAATTGTCGTGTGCAAATCAACACTGCTCAGATTCAAGGTACAAATAAGCAGGTGTACACCACTTTGCAGACTGCTCTGACAGAGTTTATGAATAATCGAAAGTGGACAACTGCACAATTTACGCCCATTGAAAAAATAGATTGTAGTTTTGTAATTACTATTAAAGAAGAGAGTGGGAGTAATCGTTACAAAGCAGAACTACAAGTACAATCGCGTCGTCCAATTTACAATTCGATATACACCTCCAATTTGTTGAATTTCAGAGATGTAACATTTGATTTTAATTATGTTGAATTTGATCCATTGCAATTATCTGATAATAAATTTGAAGGTAATCTGACCGCAGTAATGGCATTTTATGCTAATATTATTCTTGGAATGGATTTTGATACTTTTTCTCCGCTTGGTGGAACTCCATTTTATTCGCGAGCCGAACAGATAATGAATCTAGCACAATCGAATATGGAGACTGGTTGGCAGGCTTTCGAGAGTACCAAAAACAGACCAGCTATTGTAGCTGCATTTTTGGATGACGGAATTAAGGATTTTAGACTGATGATGTATCTCTATCATCGTCAGGGATTGGATCAGATGAGTATTAATCCCGACAAAGGTCGTTCTGTGATTACAGAATCTCTTTCTAAACTGAAAACGGTTTATGAGGCTCGACCCACAACTGTTTTACTCGCTATTTTCTCTGATTCGAAAATAGATGAGTTAAATGATATTTTCTCCAAAGGGACAGCCATTGAGAAAGAGTCTGTTTATAAAATTTTGTCTGATGTGTTTCCTGCACAAACCACACGTTACGAATCTATTCGTAGGTAAAAATTATTTATGCTAAAATCGCTTTATATACAGAACTACGCTTTGATTGACCGTCTTGAAGTTGATTTTCAAGATGGCTTTTCTGTTATTACGGGGGAGACTGGTGCCGGTAAATCCATTATTTTGGGTGCCCTTTCGCTCATTTTGGGGCAACGATTCGACAATAAATCTATCAAAGACGGTGAAAGTAAGTGCGTGATTGAAGGTTGTTTTGCTATTTCTGAATATAATCTTTTAGCCTTTTTTGAAGAAAATGAAATTGAATACGATGCTGATAACTGTCTGTTAAGAAGGGAGTTATTGGTTTCAGGTAAATCAAGAGCTTTTATCAACGATACACCAGTTTCGCTCAATTTGTTGAAAGACCTTGGCGTGATGTTGATAGATATCCATTCGCAGCACCAAAATTTGCTACTATTGGATGCTGCGTTTCAACTTCGGGTGCTCGATTTGCTGGCTAGCAATAACGAGTTACTCGCACGCTATCAAGCTGAATTTAAACTCTACAAACAGCAGAAAAGTAGCCTCAAACAGTTGATTGAGCAAGCTGAGGCGGATAAAAAAGAGGAAGATTACCTGCGTTTTCAATACAACCAAATTTGCGAAATTCGATTAGAAGTAGGTGAGCAGGAGTCTCTCGAAGAGGAGCAAAATATGCTTACTCATGCCGAAGAGATAAAAGGTAATCTGTTTAAAATCAATGCGGTATTAAGCGATGATGAAATTGGTGTAATTCAGAAATTACGTGAAACTATTCAACTGCTGGGCAGCATTACCAAAGTGTTTCCAAAAGGAGAGGAACTACTACAACGAATGGAGGCTAACTATATTGATATCAAAGACTTAAATATAGAAATAGAGGACGATTCAGATAAAATAGAGTTTAATCAAGCGCGGTTAACAGAGGTGGAAGACCGATTGGGATTGATATATTCGTTGCAGCAAAAGCACCGAGTGAAAACAATCGAAGAGTTGCTTGCATTGCAAAGTGAATTTGAGGCTAAAATTCAAGCTATTGACTCGTCCGACGAGGCAGTGCAGAAGATGATTCGTTTGGTCGAGGAGCAATTGAAGGTTCTCAACGAATTGGCAAAACAGTTGACCCAAAATAGAACCAAATCGGCACCATTATTGACACAGGAACTTGTCAACAGAGTTGCTCCACTTGGAATGCCAAATGTGCGGATTGAATTAGGATTCGAGCAAAAAAAACAACTAGACGAATATGGAGCAGAGGGCGTAAGTTTCTTGTTTTCAGTCAATAAGAGCAGCTCGCTTAAACCGGTTTCGGAAATTGCATCAGGTGGTGAGGTTTCTCGTTTGATGCTTTGCATAAAAGCGATGATAGCGGGTGCCAGTGCTTTACCAACAATTATTTTTGATGAAATAGATACAGGTGTTTCGGGTGAAATTGCTGATAAAATGGGTGCAATCATGTGGAAAATGGCGCAAAATATGCAAGTGATGAGCATCACGCACCTGCCTCAAATTGCATCAAAAGGCAATCATCATTATCGTGTTTTCAAAGAAGAGGACGACAAAACCACTTACACACGATTAATTAGAATTGAAGAAGAGGACCGAAAAGTAGAAATAGCGCGAATGTTGAGTGGTGCAGAATTGACCCAAGCGGCTTTGAACAATGCACAAGAACTAATAAATGAATGGAAAAAAGCGAAATGATTTTTGGCATGCGTGCCGTGATTGAGGCAATCGAAGCCGGAAAAGAGATTGACAAAATATTGGTTAAACGTGATTTGCAGAGCGATTTATCGAAAGAGCTGTTTGAAGTTCTGAGGGGTAAAGGTATTGTTGTACAACGTGTTCCGGTGGAGAAAATCAACCGCATCACGATGAAGAATCACCAGGGAGTTTTGGCCTTCTTGTCGGCAATTACTTACGAACGACTCGAAAACATTATCCCAATACTGTATGAAGAGGGCAAGACGCCATTTATTGTGGTGTTGGATGGTATTACCGATGTCCGGAATTTTGGTGCTATTGCGCGTACGTGTGAATGTGCAGGTGTAGATGCGATTGTGATTCCCGAGCGCGGTAGTGTATCCGTGGGAGGCGATGCTGTGAAAACCTCTGCTGGTGCGCTGTTGCATATTCCTGTCTGCCGCGAGCGTTCAATTACCGAAGCGTTGCAATTTCTGAAAGATTCGGGTTGTAAATTGGTGGCTGCTACCGAAAAAGCTCCAAACAACTATACTAAGCCTGACTACAAAACTACACCGATTGCCCTCGTAATGGGAGCTGAAGATACAGGTGTGGCACGCGAGCACCTCACTTTTTGTGAAGAGAAGGTTTCCATTCCTCAATTGGGAACGATTGCTTCGCTAAATGTTTCGGTGGCTGCTGGAATTTTAATTTATGAAGTGGTAAGACAACGCGAAAATTTTTAGACCTCCCCAACCCATCTCAAGGAGGGACTTATTTTATCCACAAAAATCATATATATGAAAAGAATAATTTCAACATCAAATGCACCAGCTGCAATTGGACCTTATAGTCAGGCGGTAGAAGTAAATGGCACATTGTTTATCTCTGGTCAATTGCCGGTAGATTCTGCAACAGGAGAATTTGCTTCGGACGAAATCAAAGGGCAAACGGCTCAGGTTTTCAAGAATATCAAAGCGATTTTGTCAGAAGCTGGCTATACCGTTGATAATGTGGTGAAAACAACGGTTTTCTTAGCAGATATGAGCCTTTTTGCAGAAATGAACGCGGTATATGCTGAGCAGTTTGGCGAAACATTCCCTGCTCGTTCTACAATTGCTGTGAAAGGCTTACCCAAAGGGGCTATGGTGGAGATAGAGACTATAGCAGCGAAATAATTGGATATTTTCATCATTAAAGAAATAATAACCAATAAGATTCGAACATGTATCCTTTCGTTGAAAGACGAAA
>JBAXGL010000119.1:0-7984 GCA_037139375.1 Bacteroidales bacterium
AGTTATCGAAATAACGAATTAAAGTGAGATTTGGATAATTTTGTATTTTGTATTATCTCATAATTTTTCTGCAAAAGTAGGTAAATTTTTTAAGTTAGTATTAAATAAAGATTTTTATTAACTGGACATTATTATGAATCTTCAATATTAATGCAAAATTAGTATTATATCGTTAATAGACATGATATTTTGCTCACCAGTATGCATGTTTTTTAATAATATCTTCTTTTTCTTAATTTCTTCTTCTCCAACAATGGCAACATAGGGTATTTTTTTTTCATCAGCATAGCTCATTTGTTTTTTTATTTTGGTGGCATCTGGATAAATTTCAGTACGAATACCAACTTTTCGGAGTTCCGCAGCCAAAGTTATGCAATGAATTTCTTCTTTTTCACCAAAGTTGACAAATAATATTTGAGAAGTAAGAATTGATTTTTCAGGAAAAGCTTCTAATTGATTTAAAACATCGTAAATTCGATCTGCCCCAAATGATATGCCTACCCCAGAAACACCAGATAATCCGAATACTCCTGTCAAATTATCATATCGTCCTCCTCCTGTAATACTTCCAATTTGTACGTCCTGTGCTTTTACTTCAAAAATAGCTCCTGTGTAATAGTTTAACCCACGAGCCAAAGTGAGGTCGACAGCAAGTTGGCAACGAAGATTTATCAATTCAACTTTACGCAGAATATATTCCAATTCAGAAACACCTTTTGTGCCTACTTCAGAAGAATAAAGCACATTTTTTAATACCGAAAGTTTCTCAAAATTTGTTCCGTCAAGATTAATAATTGGCTGCAGTAGACTAATTGCTTCTTCAGAAACTCCCTTAGCGGCTAATTCATTATTAACTTGTTCAATACCAATTTTGTCGAGTTTGTCAATGGCAACTGTTACATCAATAATTTTATCTAGTTCGCCAATTACTTCAGCAATTCCACTCAGAATTTTTCGATTATTAATTTTTATTGCAATACGAATATTCAAACGGTGGAAGACTTCATCCATAATTTGAATTAATTCAATCTCATTGAGAAGTGAATCTGACCCAACAACATCAGCATCGCATTGGTAGAATTCCCTGTATCTGCCTCGTTGTGGTCTGTCAGCACGCCATACTGGTTGAATTTGATATCGACGAAAAGGAAATGTGATTTCGTTGCGATTCATTACTACGTAACGTGCAAAAGGAACTGTCAAATCGTAACGAAGACCTTTTTCGCAAAGTTTAGTTGATAAATGGTTGATGTTCTTTTCGGAAAACTCTTCAGGATTGACTCCGTTTAGGAAATCTCCAGAGTTTAATATTTTGAAAAGTAATTTGTCACCTTCTTCTCCATATTTTCCCATTAGTGTCGATAGGTTTTCCATCGCAGGAGTTTCAATTTGTTGAAATCCAAAAATATGAAACACTTCGCGAATAGTGTCGAAAATATAATTCCGTCTCGACATTATAATGGGTGAAAAATCTCTAGTTCCTTTCGGTATAGTGGGTTTTTGCATAACTTGATACTTTTGTATATTGCGCTGTAAAGGTAATAATAACGAATTTACAGAACAAGTATAAATAAGATGTTAAACTGTTTCAAACTTTTTTGTACCAGAAATATTTACAAACTATAAGACACAGAAAGTTGAAAACAAACGTAACATCTACTAAGACGCCTTTCTATAACGTATTATTTCAGTTATTATTGAATTATTCACTTGATTTTAAATAAAAAATGCTAAGTTTAAACATTAACAATAAAATGAATTTTTCAAAACAAGAAATTACAACCTTTCAAGCCGAGCAACATCTAATCTCAGAAATATAAACAAAAGAATAGTAAATCCCCAAAGGGAAGAACCGCCATAACTAAAAAATGGTAACGGTATACCAATAACAGGAGTAATTCCAGTCACCATTCCTATATTTATTAGCAAGTGAAACAGAAATACACTAGCTACACAATAACCATAAATTCGCGGAAAAATGGTTCGCTGTCGTTCTGCCAGAAAAATAATTCGAAGAATTAGCACTGTGAACAAAACAATAGTTCCCACAGAGCCCCAAAGGCCTTCTTCTTCACCTATTGTGCAGAAAATAAAATCGGTGTCCTGTTCGGGTACATACTTGAGTTTCGTTTGTGTTCCGTTTAAAAATCCTTTGCCAATAATTCCGCCTGATCCAATAGCTATTTTAGATTGATTAACATTGTACCCAACCCCACTCGGATCGTCTTCCAATCCCAATGAAACACGGATTCTCACCTGTTGATGAGGCTCAAGCACATGATTGAAAACATAATTGACAGAGAGAGAAAACAACAATGAAATAAGCGTAATTATCACTATCATCCATAACTCTTGGGCATTTTCTTTTACTATCAGGACGAAAATATATACAATCGAAATAAAAATGCTTACAAGAGCAACCCATGCAAAATTTATATGGATTTGCATCCAAAGTAAAATACCCGATAGCACAAAGAGCACCAAAGTTCCCAACAATATATTTTGAGCAATGTATTGTTTTCGAGAGTTGAAAACAATATAAAGAATAATAATTACCTGAATAATTAAATAAATCAATAAATCACCAATAGGCGTTATTTCTACAATTGAATCAGCAAATTTAAGCGAAACAATAAACAAAGTTGTAATTACAAAGCCACCTAACATAATCAAAGGACTCATCCCTTCGCGATACAATACGATTAAAAAAGCAGAATAGACTAATGCAGAACCAGTCTCTTTTTGAAGCAATATTAACAAGAAAGGTATAAGTATCAGCAATCCCATTCGAGTGTAATTCTTCATTTTAGTGAATTGAAACTGATATTGACTGAAGAGTTTAGCCATTGCGAGTGCAGTAGCAAATTTACCGAATTCGGCAGGTTGCAAACTCACAGGACCGAGCACTAACCATGAACGAGAGCCTTTAATATCTGGAGCTACAAAAATCGTTACAATTAGCAACAGGAGCATTCCTCCGTAAACTAAATAGGCGAAGCGATCATAAATATCACTATCAAGCATAAGTATAATAAAAGCTATACAAATAGCAAGCACTATCCAAAGCATTTGTTTGCCCGAACGTTCTGTAAAAGCAAAGATACTGGCGTGATCGAAATCGTAAGTAGATGCATAAATGCTAATCCACCCGATTAGTACTAATGTGAGATACATGAGTACTGTCCACCAATCCAGTTCTTTCCACAAGTTGATATGTCTTGATCCCACGAGGTGTAATTATTGTTTTTCTAAGTTGTTCTTCTTTGAATTTCCTGTTATCGGCAATCTTACGATGAAGGTATTTTTCAATCATTAATGAAGCAATTGGTGCAGCATATCTTGCTCCAAATCCAGCATTCTCAACATAAACTGAAATCGCAATCTTCGGATTTTGTCGCGGTGCAAAAGCCATGAAAATAGAGTGATCTTCCCCGTGGGGGTTCTGGGCTGTTCCTGTTTTGCCGCAAATTTCAATATCTGGCAACAATGCTGCTGTTGCCGTACCAGAAGTTACAGCAAGAGCCATTCCTTCTTGTACTATATCATAATATTTTTTTTCAATTCCAGTATAGTGTTTTATTTTATATTTTCGATTGATTACAGTGTCTTGAATTGCTTTCACAACATGTGGAGAAACATAGTAGCCTTTATTGGCAATACTAGAGGCTAAATTGCAGATTTGGAGTGGTGTAGCTAAAACCTCACCTTGTCCAATCGCAATCGAAATAATCGTGACTGCATGCCAACCATTTTCGCCATAAACATGATTATAAAACTTACTATTGGGAATTAGTCCACGTTTTTCACCAGGTAAATCAATATCAGTTTTGTACCCAAATCCCATTTTTACCATATATTCTTTCCATGTATCGAAAGCAGTTTGGATGTTAGGATATTTAGATCTGTTTTCAAGCATATTTCGAAGTGCAAAACAGTAGTAAGCATTACATGAATTTTGAATTGAATGAGATAAATCGAGCGGTGAGGGGTGTGCATGGCAGCCTAATTTGTGTGAACCATAAGTAAAACCTCTGGCACAAGGGAAAAAAGTATTTGGAGTTATAATTTCTTCTTGTTGCATTAACAATGCTTGTGTGGTTTTGAAAGTCGAACCAGGAGGATACGCAGCCATTAAAGGACGATCAAATAAAGGTTTATCTGGATTGCGTTCTAATGCACCATAATTCTTCCCTCGTTGACGACCATTCAAATCAGAGGGATTGTAAGATGGCGCAGAAACCATTGCTAATACTTCTCCTGTAGAAGGTTCTATTGCAACGATACTCCCCAACTTTCCTTGCATTAACAACTCTCCATACTCTTGTAATTCAGCATCAATAGTGAGTGTCAGATTCTTACCAGCAACTGGACTTGAATCAAATTTACCATTTTTGTATTTACCTTTGATACGACCGTATGCATCGCGCAATAAAATTTCGTATCCCTTTTCACCTCTGACTTTTTCTTCATATTGCTTCTCAACTCCCGATCGACCTGTATAATCACCTTGAGCATAGTAATCGTCATTGTCTAAATCTTTTCGAGTTACTTCTGCCATGCTGCCAAATATGTGTGCAGCACCCGGAAAAACGTATTCTCTGAGTGTGCGCCCCTGAATAAAAAAACCCGAAAAACGGTAAAGTTTCTCTTGCAAAGCTCCATATTCTTGCTGAGTCAGTTGGGTCATAAAAACCTGAGGAGAGTATGATGAATAGTTGGGATTAAGTTTCCGGTTTTTGATGTGTTCAATTCGTTCGATAAAAGCTTCTCGACTTATTCCCAGAGTTTTGCAAAAATCAAGAGTGTCCAATGTCTGAATTTCACGCATGACCACCATAATGTCATACGTCGGTTGATTGAAAACAAGAAGTTTTCCATTTCGGTCATAGAATAAGCCACGCGAAGGAAAGATAGTTTTCTTTAGAAAGGCATTATTGTCTGCAAAGTTTTTGTAATCGCCATTAACAACCTGAAGAAAAAAGAGTCGGATAATAAATAGTACGCCAATTATAATGACTGCCCCAGCAACGAAATATCGTCTATTGTCGTATTTATGATTGCTGCTCACCGACGTGACAGTTTAAACGTTTCGACTGAAAAAATGAGCAGAGAGGTAAATAGTGTACAAACAATTATTTTCCCAATGAGTAACCAGACATTCATGAAAACAAAAGACTCTATTAGCAAAAGGACAATATGATGAAGTGCAACTATTGTAATGGCATAGCGCATAAATCGCCATAATCCATATGTGAAAGCAGATGGAATGCTTGATTCTATTTCATCAGAAGAGAAATAAAGACGCAAGATTGATTCGCGAAAAGCAGTTACAACTAATGTTGCAATGGTGTGCATTCCAAGTGTGTTGCAAAAAATATCAATGGATAATCCCATTAGAAATCCCAATGTAAAAAGCCATCCTTTTGGAATACTTGTTGGTAATATAATGATGAAATAGATGTATATATAAGGCGTTGCCCAACCTAAAAAAGTAAAGTTATTGAATACTGTTACTTGCAGTAACAGAAGGACTAAGAATGAAATTATATATTTGACGAATGATAAAAACATAATTATTGTTCTTGACTTTCTAATTTCCTTTGTTCTTTTTGGAGATTATTTGTAATGACTTGTACAAAACTTAACTGATCAAAATGTGTTGAAAATCGCACTTTTATTGGCGTAGATCCGTCATTTTGAGTATTTTGTTTCTCCTCTAAGTAGCCAATTATTATTCCTTCAGGAAAAACAGCTGAATATCCACTTGTGATAAGAGTATCGCCTTTATTGAAACGAACGTGGCGTGGAAGTTCTTCTAAAATTGCAAATTCGGGACTTTTTCCATCCCAAACAACGGAACCGAAGAAATTGTTGTTTTTTAGCTTCGCACTCAATTTAATTTTTGGGTTTAACAACGAAATAACGACTGCAAAATGGTCAGAAACGGACGAAACAATTCCTACAATACCGTTGTGATCAACTACACCCATTTCTGGCTCAAGACCATCCAAGCGACCTTTGTTCAAGGTGATGTAGTTTTGAAGATGCGAAACATTGTTATTGATAACCTGAGCTGTAATAAAGTTGTACTTCTTGAAGATACTTGTTTTGGAGGTGTCATCAATCATTTTTGCAGCAGTAGTTTTTTTAAATTGCTCTTCGAGCTGAAGTATGCGCTTTTGTAGATTGATGTTTTTGGTGAGTAAATCGGAATTCACTTCACGAAGGTCAAAATAACTTGTTATTTCTGCCGATAATTTGTAAATTTCGCCAGAAATTTTGTTACTCGATCCCATATAGACGCTTCGGTGATAAGGGTTGTAGTTGAAAAGCATAACAAAACCTACTGCCAAATAAATCAGCAGCACCAGCCAATAGCTGTGTTTCATCAAGAATTGAATCAGGTTTCGCATTTAATAGTATTAAATAAGATGTCTCATAAGCCTATTTTACAATAATAATCTAATGTAAAACAGACCTCTGAGACAACTTTTTCTTAATTTCTTATCGGATTAAGAAAGAGAATTTATCTATATTTTTCAAAGCAATTCCAGTGCCACGAGCAACCGCCAAAAGTGGGTCTTCTGCGATATGGAATGGGATGTTGATTTTTTCAGTCAAACGTTTGTCAAGACCACGAAGCAAAGCTCCACCACCTGCCAACCAAATACCGTTGTTTACCACATCGGCATACAATTCGGGAGGTGTTTGCTCCAAAGCTGCCAACACTGCAGTTTCTATTTTAGAAATTGATTTTTCGATGCAATGTGCCACTTCTTGATACGAAACTGGCACTTCCATTGGCAATGCCGTCATTTGGTTTGGTCCGCGAACGATGAAATCTTCAGGTGGATTCTCCAATTCTGTAAGAGCTGATCCTACGTGGATTTTAATCTGTTCTGCAGTACGCTCACCCACACGAATGTTGTGCTGACGGCGCATGTATTCTTGGATATCGGCAGTCAAATCGTCACCCGCAATGCGGATAGATTTGTTCGACACGATACCTCCCAAAGATATAACGGCAATCTCAGTAGATCCACCACCAATATCGACTACCATGTTTCCTTCCGGCGCTTCTACGTCGAGTCCGATACCGATAGCGGCAGCCATTGGTTCGTAAATCAAATATACGTCGCGACCGCCAGCGTGTTCTGCCGAGTCGCGTACTGCACGAATTTCCACCTCTGTACTTCCCGAAGGAATACTGATTACCATACGTAGGGATGAAGAAAACCAACCGTTTTTCGGCATAGCCATCTTAATCATTCCGCGCATCATCTGTTCGCAAGCATAGAAGTCGGCAATCACACCGTCGCGCAACGGGCGAATCGTACGGATGTTCTCATGAGTTTTGCCATGCATCTGTTGGGCTTTTTGACCGACCGCAAGAAGCTTGTCGGTGCGTCTATCCAACGCTACGATAGAAGGCTCGTCAACCACAATTTTACCATTATGAATAATGATAGAATTCGCGGTCCCAAGGTCCATCGCAATTTCTTGTGTTAAAGAGAATAATCCCATTTATTTAAATATAAGTTATGTTTTACAAGTCGTAAGTTATAAGTCGTTTTTCTACTAACTTCTTTAACTTCTCAGGTTCCTTTAAGTTCTTGAAAAATTAATGTTTAAAATGACGAAAGCCAGTGGTAGCCATCGACAATCCGTTTTTGTTGCAATAATCAATTGTATCTTGGTCGCGAACTGATCCGCCTGGTTGAATCACCGAAACAACACCAGCCTGATGTGCAATCTCCACGCAGTCTGCGAATGGGAAGAAAGCATCAGAAGCCATTACTGTACCATTCAAATCAAATTCGAATGAACTAGCTTTCTCAATCGCATGACGTAAAGCGTCCACACGTGAAGTCTGACCGACACCGCTTGCGATAAGTTGGTTGTTTTTAGCTAAAACAATTGCGTTTGATTTGCTGTGTTTTACGATTTTATTGGCAAATAACAAATCTGCTATTTCTTGTTCAGA